>NZ_JBOY01000042.1:0-61304 GCF_000647775.1 Pseudomonas sp. RL
CATCGCCGACCAGACCAACCTGCTGGCCCTCAACGCGGCCATCGAGGCGGCGCGCGCCGGCGAACAGGGTCGCGGCTTCGCCGTGGTGGCCGACGAGGTCCGCTCGCTGGCCTCGCGCACCCAGCACTCCACCGAAGAGATCCAGTCGATGATCGAGAAGGTGCAGAGCGGCGCGCGCCGTGCGGTCGAGGTCATGGAGAAGAGCTGCGAGAAGGCCGAGGCCGGGCGCGAGCAGGTAGCCGACGCCGGTCGCGTGCTGGAGCAGATCACCGCCGCCGTGGCGACCATCAACGACATGAACGCCATGATCGCCTCGGCGGCCGAGGAACAGAGCTCGGTGGCCGAGGAGATCAACCGCAACATCACCAACGTCAGCGAGATCGCCGAGGACACCAGCGACGCCTCGCGCCAGAACGTGGAAACCAGCCGCGAACTGAGCGCCCTGGCCAAGCACCTGCACGGCCTGGTGCAGCAGTTCAAGCTGTAAAGGCCGAGCCCGGGTCCGCAAAGCAGCAGTCCGTAGGGCGGTCATGCCAACGGCATGGCCGCCGTGGTGGTCAACGCATGCGTTGACCACCCTACCGCACTTGAGCTCGGTCCAGGCCGGCCGCTAGTCTGCCCTTCCTCTGTCTCAGGTCTGACCCGCATGCCGACCCATCGCCCCGTCACCGACGCCGACCTGTCCGCCCTCTGCGCCCTGCCCCGCACGCCGGAGGAGCTGTTCTACTGCTTCCCCAGGGCCGAATTCCCCCTCACGCCGGAGCAACTGCGCGCCGCCATCGAGCAGCGCAGCGATTCGACCGTGGTCGAACTGGACGGCCGGGTGGTGGCCTTCGCCAACTTCTACCAGTGGGCAGAAGGCGGCATCTGCGCCATCGGCAACGTGATGGTGGCCGCCGATGCGCGCCGGCGCGGTGTGGCCTCGTACCTGATGAAGGTCATGTGCGCCTTGGCCTTCGACAAGCACCGCGCCACCGAGGTGAAGGTGTCCTGCTTCAACGCCAATACCGCCGGCCTGTTGCTCTACCCGCGGCTGGGCTTCACGCCCAGCGCCATCGAGGAACGCCGCGACAAGGCCGGCGCGCCGGTGGCGCTTGTCCATCTGCGCCTGCCCCGCGACATTGCGCCGCAGGTCGACTGATCCTCCGCCACCGACTCCAGCGGGTAGAGTCGAGCCTGAGTCAACGTTCAGGATGCCCCCATGAAAACCATCGGCCTTATCGGCGGCATGAGCTGGGAATCGACGATTCCCTACTACCGGCAGATCAACGAAACCATCAAGGCGCGCCTGGGCGGGCTGCATTCGGCGAAGCTGGCGCTGTACAGCGTGGATTTCCACGACATCGAGCGCCTGCAGCAGGCCGGCGACTGGACGACGGCCGGCGCCCTGCTGGCCGATGCGGGCCGGGCGCTGGAACGGGCCGGCGCGGATTTCCTGGTGCTGTGCACCAACACCATGCACAAGGTCGCCGGGGATATCGAAGCGGCTGTCTCCATTCCGCTGCTGCACATCGCCGACCCGACCGCCGATGCCATCAAACGCGCCGGGCTGTCCAGGGTCGGCCTGCTGGGCACCCGCTTCACCATGGAGCAGGACTTCTACCGCCAGCGCCTGCAGCAGCACGGACTCGAGGTGCTGACGCCCGACGAGGCGGATCGCGCCGTGATCCACCGCGTCATCTACGAGGAGCTCTGCCTGGGACACATTCGCGGCAGCTCCCGGGAAGAGTACCGGCGCATCATGGCAGCGCTGGTGGAACAGGGCGCCGAAGCGATCATCCTCGGCTGCACGGAAATCTCCCTGCTGGTGGGCAGCGAGGATGCCCGCGTGCCGCTGTTCGACACCACCGCCCTGCATGCGCGCCGGGCGGCAGAAGCGGCGCTGGACTGACGCACAGGGGGCGGTATCATCGCCGCCCCTTTCGCCGCCGACTTCCCGCGCATGACCGACAACCCGCTCACCGAGCTTTACCGGGACGACTGGCTGCTGGCGGTGCACAAGCCCGCCGGGCTGCTGGTACACCGCAGCCCCATCGACAAGCACGAAACCGAATTCGCCCTGCAATACGCCCGCGAACTGAACGGCGGCGAGCACGTCTACGCGGTGCACCGGCTGGACCGCCCCACTTCGGGCCTGCTGCTGTTTGCCCGCGACCCGCACACCGCCAGCCTGCTCGGCCAGGCCATGATGGCCAACACCGTGCGCAAGACCTACCGGGCACTGGTACGCGGCTGGCCGCCGGAGTCCGGCCTGATCGACCACGCCCTCAAGGAACACGCCGTGGACAAGCGGCTCAAGGACGAACCCCAGCCCGTGCGCGACGCGCAGACCCGCTACAGCCGCCTGGCCACCACGCAGTTGGAGGTCGAGATCGAAGGCTTTCCCACCAGCCGCTACAGCCTGCTGCAGCTGCACCCACTGACCGGCCGCAAACACCAGCTGCGCCGCCATATGCAGCACCTCAGCCACCCGATCATTGGCGACACCAACTACGGCCGCACCCGGCACAACCACTACTTCGCCCAACGCTTCGGCTACAGCCGCTTGATGCTCGCCGCCACGGAGCTGCACTTCACCCACCCGGTCACGGGCGAAGCCATGCACCTGCAGGCGGATCCGAGTGAGGATTTTCAGCAGGTGGTGCGGGGGATATTCGAGGAAGGTGCGGCTGCGTAGGCGGTCAAGCCACGGCCTGGCCGCCGGGCGCGTGCATGTTTACCGATGATTAATGACAGTGGTATGGCTTGGAACCCGCATGACAGCATTGTCCCGGGGGCTGTCTTTCCGGCAGCCGCCGCCATGAGCGACAGCCGCAGAGGCAAATACAACGAGCGATAAAGCTAAAATTGTCCTCTTCATGGCAATGCCCATTTATTAGACATCAAGATGCAAGCAGACATCCTTACCGAAGGATTCAGATAACGCTGACTGCCGCGCATATCGTCTTGCAACCACTCTCATTTATTAGTTTTATTTTTCTCCATCGTTATCGTAAGCGCCTTTACGGCAATTGCCGCAACCAGCGCAGTAAAAAGCATACCGCACAGACCAATCAGTACAGCCAAAGTGCGCGTAAAAATTGTTTTCGGCGCAAAATCTCCATAGCCGATCGTCAATCCTGTCACAAATGAAAAATACAGCGACTCATGTATGGACCAGCCCTCACGCCAGCCAATAACGATTCCGAGCGTCACCATTAAACCGAAAAGAATCGAAAGTCTCGGCCACACAACCTTCAGACCGAAAAACAACGCACGCCAGAATCTTCTTCTCAACACACCAGGATTATTGTCCAATAATATAATCTCAACAAGATTGACTGATCCATATCGTAACGCCCAACGTACGGAGCCAAGGACCACCCCGTGATCGCAGCCTGTGGCGACAGAATAGACCTCGTTGAGCGCGGGCGTCCCAGTGAGCGAAGCGAACGATTTGAACTGCTTGTTATCCTAAAGACCCAAGACAAGCACTGCCAAGCTGAACGCCAGCGCAGCCGAGTAAAAGCAAACTGGCAAGCCCGCAATGAACGGAAGTTTCACGCACCTCTGCACGGCGCGTGCGCGACAACCCAGCGATGCCAGGGCGCAAGCCCGCACAGGCGATACGGCGGACCTGCTGCGAGCACCGAGGCTTCGCATGAACAAAAAGAATTAGCGGCCAATAAACCAACTTCCATATTGCCCAGACCGACCAGAAAGAATTCCGCATAACGTTTGAATTCACCGGACTGCGCGGCTTTTCGCGCAGGTCCGGTGGAATGATGGGTTAGCCGTATGTTACGACCACGCCAGCTTGGCCTGCCACGGAAACCCGCGAATGCCGTAGCGCCGAACTGCGGCATCGCCGAAGGATGCTTGGGAACAAAGGCTATTCCATTGTGCGCCAACAGGCGCACTAACTCCTGAGAGCCACTCACGGATATCGACTGCAAAATCTGGTGGGTTGTCATACATCATCCACAACTCGACGAGATCAACCTGCACAGAGGGGGCTGAGATATTGGAGCTGATAAAGGACTCCCATTCGGCGATGTAAGGCGCGCATTCAACACCCAAAGCTTGGGCCAGTGCGGTCCGTCGCGATGCATAGGTAGCTTTGGCTTTTACGGTGGAGGTGAAGAGCGTTGGGATGTTCTCAACGATTTGGTCGCCAGCGCCATTAGTGCATGCGACTGGCACGGTGGTTATATCATCTTGGTCAAACAGAGCAAGCCAAAGAATAGGAAGCTGATAGTTCGCCCCGAGCAGACAGGTATTCTCAATTTCTGCTGCGGTACGCGGGGCACCGGACTCGTGATTCATTAGGTATGTGCGATTGGCCACGCGGGTCTCCGTAGGCGGCTAACGACAAGCTTTGGGGCGGCTGGAGCGAAGCGTAAGCCGTCCCCGCCGCGATAGCGGTGACAACAGCGCCTGGTTATGCATTTTCGACCTCAATAAACCACTTGGGCTCCATGGCGTCGAAATCCTGACGGATATTGGATGCTAGGTAACTAGCCGAGTCCAACACAAATTGTTGACCTCCCACGCGCTTGAATACAACCCAGTGCCAGAAATCCTTGCCTTCTTCCTGATGGTGCTTGATAGACAACAATGCCAGATTGGGCAATGCCTCCCAAGATTCAAATGGGGTTTCATCCGCGGAAGTTTTGACACCTGCGCTCGACAACATACGCCGGACATACCCCGTATCCGACCACAACGACTTATCCGAAGCATGGATACCCATAGCATTGGCTACGGCCTTCATCTCTGAGTACGTCTTGCCCAGAATGTTGGCAACCGACGCGATTCCGCATCCCGTGGTTTCTTCCTGAACTACTGGCTCGAGCACTGACTCCCCCTTAATGCATAACGCCGCGCTCTGCGGCAAATTTGGAGCGCAGCGGAAAATTTGTCCGGCAGCAGCGCTTTGTTAACCATCGACTTCTTCATCCTTTACCTTGGCAAACTTGTTTAAACCTGCCTCTATTAGCCACTCATCTACCTCTTCGTCAGTCACATTCTTGTTCTTTCTTAGTGCGTTTACTACTGAACCGACTTCGAAGCTATGCTCAATTTGATCATTTTTACCGCATGCATTTATTATTTTTTGTATCTGCTCTTTGCTGTAATCGCCCGCATACCTTATGACAGTCGACGCAAAACTATTCGCTTGATCAAAACTTCGCGATTCAGAATACAACTCAATAATTCGATCACTTACTTGCGACGGCACAGTGAAATACAACGGTTCATCTAACTCTGCCCGAGTAGCTTTTCGCAACCTTTTCTCCGCGAAATTTTTCAGGTCATTTATTGAAAGAAAAACATCAATGTCATCAAGTTTTTCCTTAGGTAGATTTTCAACGTAAGACTGGAACTTTTGTCTGACATCTGCTGCAAAGTGAGACCAGCTATCTTCAACATGATGTATTAACAGGATAACTCTATCAAGGTTTTCAGCCTCCAATGACCGCACAATACTTGACAGCTTATCTGATAGAGTGATTCTGTAAGCATCTCGATGAATAACACCTATAGCATTAAGGGCTGTTGATAGCCTATATATTTCTTTGTAATCCTTGGCGTCATTGATCAGCTTTTTCAGCAGTACAATAGTAAAATTTCTTATTAGACTATCCCTTGCTTTCTTTAAGGGACTGCTTTCAAATGCCACAATAGCCTTTTTAATATCAGTTGGAAAATATTCAGATTCGACTTCTGAAGTTAAAGAATCTAGCGCATATTTTCCTTGCGCAGGCGGATGCTGAAGTAAATGCTCAACTGCTGATCTTATGTGCATTCTTGCCAGCTCAGCTGACGGGTTAAAGACCTCTCCGTCAGCTGTCATTGATGGATGGGCACATCTATTGCGATCTTCTTGTAATCGATCTAAGTCAATGAACTCCACAGGCGATATCAGCTCAAGCTTATCTCTACAAACAGACAATATATCTCTTTCAAATTTTAAAGAATTTGCAATATCGCCGATTCTTCGTGCCTTATCAAAGGCCTCAATTTGCTTTTCCGCTTCTTTATCTCCAGCGAGAGATAGCTCTTTCAATTTATCCAAAATATCGAAGGATACTGCAATCCATGTTGATACGATTGCAGAACGGAAAGCGCCAGCTTTATAACAGGCAACAGCTTCTCTAATGTAATTCTTAGCCTTTTGATCTCGGCACTTTAAAACAAGTTCGTCCAGATCAGATAGTGGAGATGCCACTTAAGTCTCCTCGACGGTTAACGATTAAGCTAAGGGGCGGGCTTTAGCCCGTCCCAGCGAACGGAGTGAGCGATTTGAGCGCATTGTTATGTGCCTACTCATCGTATTCAATGAAATCCCAAGGAATCTCTTTTTTGAAAATTTGAATAGACTCTTCCATTAGCTCAAGCGAAATTGAATCTTTGAACACAGTTACGGTTCGAGTTCTGTCCGTATCATCTCTGAAAATCTCAACGATTAATTCGTCATCTCGGTAGATTTCAACGCCGATCCCGTCTCGAGGATTCACATCGCTTGCGACTACAACTCTATCTTTAGGCAACGACATAAGCCTTCCTTTGGCACATAACGCCAACGTTTAGCGGCGCCCATGTAGCGCAGCGAAATGGGCGTCCGGTGTAGGGCCGGCAGGCCCGGAACGTACTACAACGACTTGTTAACCATACTTGATGGCTAGCAAAATTGCCGACACTGCTGCCGCAGCTAAAAACGGGGCCATGAGTATGAGCAAAGAGACTCGATACTCCTTTAGTGACTGATAAGTCCAATAGGCAGCAACAAAAAAGGAAGCCACCCCTACCCCGTGGGCCCACTTACCCGAAAACTCAGCGAGTCCCGTGCGCCCAAGTAGCGTCACATTGTCGAAATAGAATGCCACCGTACCGGCAACCAGGAACACGAAACTGAACAAACCATTAATGAATGACCAGCGCCGACGATAATAGCTAGCATCCCTGATGACTGGATCAAACTTCCACAATGCACGGCTCTCCAGATTGCCAGTGTGGTTAACGCCGCCAGCAGGGGCAGACAAAACGCGCAGCTGTTTGGCTGTCCCTCTGGCTGGCCTTGTTAAGCATTACCAACTGCAAGTTTCCCGAAGTGGTTTAATTGCATTCTCTAAACCAGCGGTATTAAAAATAGCTGTAACAGGACTCTCATTATAGGGAGTTACCTGAGCTACCAATTTTGGTGAAGTTAGCATTTCTTTTAAGAAGGGTATCGGTTTACGATGAAAAGATGCCTTTTTATCAGTGGACATACTCCACCTTTGCGTGACTGCTTTGTTATCGCCGACTCGCGTAAGTACGTCCGCTTCACTACCAAGATAATCATTCCACCCTATGTAAAGGTCTGTAGAATTACTTTGGCATCTTGCGACTAGAAAGACAGGATTACCCCATCTATTTTTGCCCGAATCCGCATCCAGGACTAATGTAACAGTCTTTGAGTCATCAATTGGGTTTACATCTACAGAGACTTTCCATTTTCCTTTGCCTTCTATAGACGTTGGCTGAACTTGCCGACCATCAAGATTTTTCTTTTTTGCCAAATTGTCAAAGCACTCTAAGCGAGCCAAGTCCCCGTCAATAACAGCGCATTTAGCGTATTCTTTATCGTCTATTGCTGAGATAGCTTGGCCAGAAA
This sequence comes from Pseudomonas sp. RL, assembly GCF_000647775.1. NCBI lineage: Bacteria > Pseudomonadati > Pseudomonadota > Gammaproteobacteria > Pseudomonadales > Pseudomonadaceae > Pseudomonas > Pseudomonas sp. RL. The sequence continues at coordinate 7,640 of NZ_JBOY01000042.1, forward strand.
AGGCAAATACAGCTACCAATAGAATAATTTTCTTGAGCATACTTCGATATCTCCTTGTGATGCTTAACGCCGCCGGCAGGGGCAGCTTTATCGATAGTTCCGTGTATCAGCTCTTTAGTGCGGTCTAGCTTCATTTGTACAGTTAACAGTGATTAGATGGAATTCGGTGCTAATGGATAACGGGAGCGTTCCGTATAATTCCGCAGACCAGACAGCACCCACCAACAGAAAAACCTTTCAAAACAACAAGTTAACAACACCAAAATCCGGCTTAACGTATTCGCTTGAGCGCTGTCTAGCACGCAACCGGCAACCGGAAGCTACTAATTCGCCATCTCACTGTCTACTCCCAGTAAGCGCAGAGTCATGCCGACACAGCTCTTAGGCTGAACGGAAAGCCAGGCGCAGGATGGCCGCCGGCCGGCCGCCCTAGGGCTGCGGCCCGTGGGCTGAGTCGGGAGGAACGGGGAAATTGAATCGCGCCGGCCCATCAGGCCAGCGCACGTAGGCACCTGAATTAAGCGGTGGTCTTGCCTTCCACGTGGCGGGAGAAGTTATCCAGAATGGATTTCCAACCCGCACGCTGTTGCTCTTCCGAGTGCGTCTGCTCCGCTTCGAAGGTTTCCCGCACGGTGACGCCATTCGGCCCGGTGAGAAATTCCACCCGCAAGGTGCGCCCGCCAAACTCACACTCAATCAATTGATGGTGTTCGATCTTCGTATAGGTCCCTGCAAAATCGAACCCGGCACTGCCGTCCTTGGCTTCCATGCGTGATGAGAAGGTTCCGCCGACGCGAAGATCAACGCTCGCCCGGGTGGTATGCCAATCATCGGATGCGGCATTCCATTGGGTGATGTCTTCTGGAGTGGTCCATGCACTCCACACCCGTTCAATCGGTGCGCCCATGGCCTTCTCCAGCGCCAGCGCGCGGGGCCGGTGTTCGGCGCTCTGCCAGTCCTTGAAGAACGCGCCGAGGGCGTCGATGTAGGCGTTTTCCCGCTCGCTGCCGGCACCGAGCTGTTGGGCCTGGGACCAGGCGTTGGCGCCGGCCTGCAACGCCGGCGGGCTGGGCGGCCACGCGAGCGGATTGCCCATGGACATGATGGCGATGCCCCAGTGGGCCATGGCGCAGGTCGGGTCCTGCTCCAGCACCGTCGCGAAGGCCTGCTTGGCAGGATCGAACCAGAAGGAATGGAACAGGGCCATGGCCCGGTTGAAGGTGCGCTGCGCGGCCGGGGTGCAGGACACCTGGAAATTCACCTCGCCCAGTTGTTCGGGCGGTTCCCCTTCGTGCGGAGTTTGCGCCCCTGCCGCGCCGCTGAGGGCGGGCGAGAGCGCCAGCGTCCCTGCCCGTGCGATTGACCTGTGCATGGCGGCCTCCACGATAGGCTGAAAAAGGCCGCCGACTGGCCTTCCCTGTCACGACGACCTGCAAGCATTGGATGCCGGACAGCGAGAGGCCGGTGCTCAAGCGAGATCCCACGCATCGTGCGGTCCATACTGGCCAGAACCACTTGGAGGGTGCCGTCATGCATGTCTTGCGCTTGACTGCCGTCGTGCTCGGCGGCCTGCTGCTGATGGGTGGGTCGTTGTTCTCGCTGGCCGATTCGGACCGCGCCCGGGACACCCGCTCCAAACTGATGCAACACGACGAGCGCGGCCGGTATGGGCCGCACCCGCGAGGCTGGCATGACCCGCGCATGCAACGGGACTCTCGCTATCCGCAGCGTTACCGCTATTACCGCTACGAGGATCGCGTGTATGGGTCCGGACAATACCGCTACGATCACTCCCCCCAGGGAGACTGGTCCTATCCACGGGAGCGCCTGGATTGGGGGGTGCGCTTCTATCCGCACTCACCGTCCTTAGATACCCCGCGTGGATACCCGCCGCCCCGGCAGGTTGTTCCGGACAGGAACGACTTCCCGTCGCGCCACAACCCGCATCCGCCGGGTATCTACCGGCCGCTGCATGACAACGGGCTGCGGCTCCCCCCGCCGCGCTGAGGCATTCAGCTCGCCGACACCTGGTAATCCCGCGTGATGCAGGCTACCTGGACCGAATAGGACGCGTACCAGCGCTCGCGCCCGGCTTTCTGCGCCAGAAGATGTTCGGGATGCGCCTTCCAGGCCTTGATGGCGGCTTCGTCTGGCCAGTAGGACAACGCCACCTCGTTATCCCCTTCGCTCACGGCATGGAATTCAAGGCAACCGAACTCCGCAAGCGCCAGCTCGCGCATGCGGGAAGCGACACGGAAATACTCGTCGTCGAGCGCCCTGACCTTCGCGCGAAAGATGACAACGTACATGGGGCCTCCTTGCCTGATAGCGCCCGGTGGGCGAGAGAAGCGTAGCGCCTGAACGTCACCTGAAACGTCGGTACAGGGCAAGGCACAGGGCGGCCAGTGCAAACGCCAGGACTGCCAGCAGGGCATACACCTCGACGGCCTACTCCTTGAACGTTGCCGCACCGTCGAAATAGATGCCTTGCTCGTTATAGGGCAGTACGGCGCGAGCGTGACTCAGGTACGCCAGGAGGATGCCCAGCAGGCTGAACAACAGGCCGGCAGCCAGGGCCAGGAGAGAACCATGACGTTTCATAGCGCCTCGACTGCGGAAAATGAACGGAGCATAAAGGCTCCGTCATGGTTCAGGGTGCCGCGTGGCTCTACATCCAGCCCAGCCACTTCCACCAGGTCAGCGCCATCACCAGCATCAGCAGGTAGCCGACCAGGGTGAGCCACACGCCGGTACGCAGGAACTGCCGCGAGGTGAAGGTCTCGGTGCCGATGCAGACCATGTTCTGCGGGGCATTGATCGGCAGCAGGAAGCCGAAGCTCATCACGAAGCCGAGCAACATGCTCATGCCCAGCGCGTTGATGTCGCCGCCCAGCTGCTGCAGCAGGGCGATCATGATCGGCAGCATCGCCGAAGTCAGCGCGGTGGCGCTGGCGAAGCCGATATGGATGAGGATGAGGAACAGGCCGAGCACGGCGAACACCCAGAACGGCGACATGCCTTCCATGCCCAGGTTGTCCACCAGGCCGCGCGCCAGCCAGGAACCGGCCTGAGTGCCGAGCAGCGCGGTGCCGAGGCTGATGCCGACGCCGAAGACGATCACGGTGCCCCATGGCACGCGGTTCTGCGCCTCCTTCCAGCTCATCACGCCAAGGCCGGGCATCAGCAGCAGCGCCAGGCCGACCATGGTGACGGAAGCGGTATCAAAGCTGTGCAGCTTGCCTTCGGTGGCCCAGAAGGCCAGCAGGCCGAGGGTGATGGCCAGCAGCTTGCGTTCGCCGCCGCTCATGGCGCCCAGTTCGCGCAGGGAGTTGCGCACCGCGTCCCTGCCGCCTTCGATCTTGCCCACGCCCGGCGGCATCAGCTTGACGATGACCACATAAAGCACCACCGACATCAGGATGCTCCACGGCATGCCGGCGATCAGCCAGTCCATCCAGGTGACGGACTCGCCGAGCAACTTGTGCATGAAGCCGGTGGTGAGCAGGTTCTGCGCAGCCGAGGTCTGGATGCCGACGTTCCAGATGCTGGTGCCCTGCGCCACCAGGATCATCAGCGCGCCGGCGAAGGTGGAGCGCTTGTCCACACCGAAGGCGGCGATCACCCCCATCATGATCGGCACCACGCAGGCCACGCGGGCGGTGGCGCTGGGCACGATGAAGCTGAGGATGATGGTGACCAGGATGGCGCCGATCAGCACCCGGCGCGGGCTGGCGCCGACCTTGGACAGGGTGTAGAGCGCGATGCGCTTGTCCAGCCCGGTGTGGGTCATGGCCGCGGCGATGAACAGCGCCGCGGCCACCAGCGCAAGCGCCGAGTTGGCGAAGCCGGCCAGGGCCATGGCCAGGCCGCCCTTGGTGCCGATCAGCACCTCGGGGTTGGCCACCGTCGGCGCACTGCCGAGCAGGAAGGCCATCAGGCCGATGATCATGATGGCGCTGACTTCGTAGGACACGGTTTCGGTGATCCAGACGATGACGGCGAAGGCGAGGATGGCCAGCATGTACTGACCGGCCTGGGGCAGGCCGGGGAGCGGCGGCAGCAACGCGATCAGGCCGCCGGCCGCGATGGCCAGCAGCAGGCCCCAGGGCAGCCGGGCGCGAAGTTCGGTGAGGGTCATGGAGGGTCCTTGTAGGAGAGCATGCAGGTCGACCTGCGGATACCGGCGGTAACCGGTTCCGGCATGGCGCCGGGGGTGTCCCGGCTTGTTGTTGCGCCATTTTAGTGACCGACCGGTCGGCAAACCTTGCCGCAGAGCAATGCCCCGCCTCGACGCCTGTTGCCCTGGCTTCGGCAAATCGACACACTCTGCTGCGCTTTTTGCCACCCTTCCGGATGCTGCCTCGTATGCCGTACCGCGCCACTGCTCTGCTCCTTCTCACCGCCCTGCCCACCCTGGGGTTCGCCCAGGACTGCACCGACCGCGCCGAATGCTGGCCGGAAGGCAGCGCCATGCATACGGGTGTGCTGCTGGCCGAGGAATTGCGGACACTGGACGAGGAACTGGCCGTGGCTCACAAGGCGTTGATCGAGCAGGTGGGCGCAGCGCCGGTAACGGACGAGACGCCGCAGCCCGACGGCATGCTGACCCGTGCCCTGCGCGACCAGCAGAAGGCGTGGCTGCGTTATCGCGCGGGGGAGTGTCAGTTGATCGGTGCGCTGACCGGCGCCGGTGGCAGCTGGCCCAGCACCTACGCCACCGATTGCGAACTGAGCCTGGGCCAGCAGCGGCTGGAGGATGTGCAGGCGGCCCGAGAATGCATCAACGCGATCTCCGAGCAGGACCGCATCTTCGAACAGGGCGAATGCCTGCGCGACCTGGCGCCGATGGCGCGGGATCTGCCGATTCCGTGAAGAGGTCTCGGACCCCGAACCGTGGGAGCGAATTCATTCGCGAGCTTCTGGGTCGGCCTCAAAAGCTCGCGAATGAATTCGCTCCCACGAAGGGCACGCCTACTCCGCCGTGATGGGGATGTAGCCCGGCAGGGCTGCCACCCGCTGCAGCCAGGCCCGGATGGCCGGGTAGTTGCTCAGGTCGAAACCCGATTCCTCGGCCAGCGAGGTGAAGGGATACAACGCCACGTCGGCGATGGAGCAGGCGTCACCGACCAGGAACGGGGTGCGCTTGAGCTGCTGCTCCATCACGTCGAGGGCGTGGTAGCCGTCGTAGCACTTGGCCTCGTACTCCTCGCGGCAAGCGTCGGGGTTGCCCTCGAACACCTTGATATAGCGGGCCCGCGACAGGTACGGCTCGTGGCTGTACTGCTCGAAGAACTGCCACTGCAGCACCTGGGTGCGCAGGCGCGGATCACTGGGCAGGAAGGTGCTGCCATCGGCCAGGTAGTTGAGGATGGCGTTGGATTCCCACAGGTTGGTGCCATCCTCCAGCTGCAGCACGGGAATCTTGCCGTTGGGGTTGATGGCCCGGAAGGCCTCGGAGCGGGTCTCGCCGCTGGTCAGATCGACCGGCACCCATTCGTAGGGCCGGTCGAGCAGGTGCAGCATCAGCTTGACCTTGTAGCAGTTGCCCGAGCGGTGATCCCCGTAAACCCTGAACATCTCGCAATACTCCTCACACGGCTATGAGTTGGCGGCCTGGGCTTCCCGAACCACGCCGGCCAGCCGGCGCAGGCCCTCACCCAGGCGCTCCGGCGCCACATGGCTGAAGTTCAGTCGCATGTAACCGGGATTGCTGTCCGGGTCGATGAAGAAGGCCTCGCCCGGCATGAAGGCCACATCCACGGCCAGCGCCTTGTGCATCAGCGCACGGGTGTCGATCGGGTTCTTCAGCTTCAGCCAGAAGAACAGACCGCCCTGCGGCATGTTCCAGTCGGCCAGTTCGCCGAAGTGCTCTTCCAGCGCCTTCTGCATGGCATCGCGGCGCACCCGGTAGAAGCTGCGCAGCTCGGCCAGATGGCGCTGGAATTTCTCGGTGCCCAGCCACTGCGCGGCCTGCCACTGGCCGATGCGGTTGGTGTGGAGGTCGGCAGCCTGCTTGAGACGCAGCAAGTGCGGGAACAGCTCCTTGCTGCAGATCAGATAGCCCACGCGCAGCCCCGGCAGCAGCGTCTTGGATACGGTTCCAGTGTAGATCCAGCCGGTTGTCTTCAGGCGGCTGGTGATCGGTGCAGCCTTGTAGTCATCGAACACCAGTTCGCGGTAGGGCTCGTCCTCCACCAGGGTGACGCCGAACTCGTCCAGCAGAGCCGCCACCGCGTCGCGCTTGGCTTCGCTGTAGCGTACCGCCGAGGGGTTCTGGAAGGTGGGGATCAGGTAGGCGAACGCCGGCTTGTGGTTTTCCAGGCGCTGGCGCAGGGCCGCGATGTTCGGGCCGTCGGCTTCCTGGGGCACTTCCAGGCACTGGGCGCCGAACAGCTGGAAGGACTGCAGCGCGGCCAGGTAGGTGGGCGATTCAACGAGGATCTCGGTGCCCGGGTCGACATACAGCTTGGTGACCAGGTCCAGCGCCTGCTGCGAGCCACAGGTGACCAGCACCTGCGACGCCTCGCAGTCCAGGCCCAGCGAGCGGGCCTCGGCGGCGATCAGCTCGCGCAGCTCCGGTTCGCCCTCGCTCATGCCGTACTGGGACACCGAGGCCGGCATGGCGCTCCAGTCCACAGTCGGCAGCATGGGCTCGGCAGGCAGGCCACCGGCGAAGGACATCACTTCCGGACGCTGTGCAGCGGCGAGGATTTCGCGGATGAGGGAGCTCTTGAGACGAGAAATGCGTTCGGAAAAAGCCATTGATGTCACCGGGGCGATAGGCAGAGAATTGGGTCAAACCTGTTGACCTGAAAATTACGCCTCGGCTCGCGAAAACGTCAATATGACTGACCTAAAAAAAAGCACCGGCCAGCGACAGATCATGGAAGCCTTCTTCGGCGCCTACCGGGCCTTCACCGCCAAGCCGGACGAAATGCTGGCGCGGCGGGGCCTGTCGCGGGTGCATCACCGCATCCTGTTCTTCATTTCCCACCAGCCGGGGTTGAGCGTCAGCGAGCTGCTGATCCGCCTGGGCGTGACCAAGCAGGCGCTGAACATCCCGCTGCGCCAGCTGGTCGAGATGCAGCTGGTGGAGAGCGCCCCGGCCGCCGACGACAAGCGCAAGCGCTTGCTGGCGCTGACCCCGGAAGGCGCCAAGCTGGAGCAGAAGCTGCGCCAGGAACAGATCCGCACCCTGCAGGCGGTCTTCGGCGAGGTCGGCGAAGAGGCGGTTGCCGGCTGGCTGCGCGTCAATCAGGCTCTGGCCGAGAAACTGCCGGGCTAATCCCTTTCCACGACGAGGTTCGCCATGGACGCGCCTTCCCTGCGCTCCGCGCACTTCCTGCGCGACAGCTCCCCTTCCGCCGTGGTGGCCGGCTTCATCGCCATGCTCACCGGCTACACCAGCTCGCTGGTATTGATGTTCCAGGCCGGACAGAACGCCGGGCTGAGCGCCGGGCAGATCTCCTCGTGGATCTGGGCGCTGTCGATCGGCATGGCGCTGTGCTGCATCGGCCTGTCACTGCGCTACCGGGCGCCGGTGATGATCGCCTGGTCGACGCCCGGGGCCGCGCTGCTGATCAGCAGCCTGCCGGGCGTGCCGTACGGCGAGGCGATTGGCGCCTACATCCTGGCGTCCGCGCTGATCGTGCTGATCGGCCTGACCGGCAGCTTCGACCGCCTGATGCGCCGTATCCCCGCCTCCCTCGCCGCCGCCCTGCTGGCCGGCGTGCTGTTCAGGATCGGACTGGAAATCTGCGTGGCGGCCGAGCAGCAGCCCGCGTTGGTGCTGGCCATGCTGCTGGCCTACCTGTTCGGCAAGCGCTGGCTGCCCCGCTACGCCGTCCTGGCGGCGCTGCTGGTGGGCAGCGGCCTGGCCGGCGCGCTGGGGTTGCTGGATTTTTCCGGTTTCGAGCTGCGCCTGGCGGTGCCGGAATGGACCCCGCCGCAGTTTTCCCTGGGCGCGGCCATCAGCATCGGCATTCCGCTGTTCATCGTCGCCATGGCCTCGCAGAACCTGCCGGGCATGGCGGTGCTGCGTGCCAACGGCTATGACGTGCCCGCCTCGCCGCTGCTGACGGTCAGCGGGCTGGCCTCGGTGCTGCTCGCCCCGTTCGGCTCCCACGGCATTCATCTGGCGGCCATCAGTGCGGCGATCTGCGCCGGGCCGGAAGCCCACGAGAACCCCGCCCGCCGCTACACCGCCGCCGTGTGGTGCGGGATCTTCTACGGCATCGCCGGGGTCTTCGGCGCCACGCTGGCGGCGCTGTTCGCCGCGCTGCCGGCGGCGCTGATCCTGTCCATCGCCGCCCTGGCGCTGTTCGCCTCGATCATCGGCGGGCTGACCCAGGCAATGAGCGAGCCCAGCGAGCGCGAGGCGGCGCTGGTGACCTTCCTGGTCACCGCCTCGGGCATGACGCTGTTCTCCGTGGGTTCGGCATTCTGGGGCATCGTCGCCGGGCTGCTGACCCTGGCGATCCTCAAGGGCGGGCGGCGGCGCTGAGCTCCGTTTCCAGGGTGCGGCGAATCTCCGGCCAGTCGCGGTCGGTGATGCTGTAGAGGATGCTGTCGTCGAGCCGGCCATCCGCCAGCCGGCGATGGTTGCGCAGCTGGCCCTCGCGCCGGGCGCCGAGCTTCTCGATGGCGCGCTGGGCGCGCAGGTTGCTGGCGGCGGTCTTGAGCTGCACGCGGACCATTTCCCACTGCTCGAAGGCCTGGCGCAGCATCAGGAACTTGATGGCCGCGTTCAGGCCACTGCCGTGCCGGTCCTCGGCCAGCCAGGTGCCGCCGATTTCCACCGCCGGCAGTCCGGGCATGAAATCGAAGAAACGGGTAGTGCCAACCAGGGCGTGATCCTGCCGCACGGCATAGATCACCGCCTGCCCTTCACGCTGCTCGGCCAGCCCCTGGCGATACCAGTCGGGGCGTAGCGGGCCGTTCATGTAGATCAGCGACTGCCGATTGGCTTCGGCCAGGCTCAGCAATTCCACAAGGTCCGCTTCAGCGAGGGGTTCCAGGCACAGGGCTCCGCGTCGCAGGGTGACCGGCTGGGGTTTGAACATCTGCACGACTCTCCGATGTGAGGCCTTGACGATAGCCAAGCGGTAAATCCGCCGTGCCCACCGAGGCGTACGACCACAAGAAACACAGCGATTATGCAAAGCCCGTCACATTTCCGCCGTGCCGTCCGTCCCCCTGCGACCTTGGTCGCAACGATCGGTGCCCTTCGCGGTCTTTCTGCGAGAATTCCCCTCCGTATCCTTTCTTCTTTCGGCGCAGGCAGGCTTGTAAGGTGTGGTCGCCTGGTGGGCGCCGCCGCCAGACGATCGAAGTCCCGCCTCGCTTTTCGGAGTCTGCATGTCGTTGTCCCCCGGGCTGATTGCCTTCATCGCCTTCGCGTACCTGGCCCTGCTGTTCGCCATCGCCTTCTACGGTGATCGCCGCAAGACGCCGCTGTCGCCGCGCATGCGCGGCTGGGTGTACAGCCTGTCGCTGGCCGTCTACTGCACCAGCTGGACGTTCTTCGGCGCGGTGGGCCAGTCCACCGAGCAGCTGTGGGCCTTCCTGCCCATCTACCTGGGGCCGATCCTGCTGCTGCTGTTCGCGCCCTGGGTGGTGCAGAAGATGGTGATGATCTCCAAGCAGGAGAACATCACCTCCATCGCCGATTTCATCGCCGCCCGCTATGGCAAGTCGCAGACCCTGGCCATCGCCATCGCGCTGATCTGCCTGGTCGGCGTGCTGCCCTATCTGGCCCTGCAGCTGAAGGCCATCGTGCTGGGCTTCGACCTGCTGATCGGCGCCGACCCGGCGGAGTACGACCTGCGCACCCAGGACACCGCACTGCTCGTCTCGCTGGTGCTGGCGCTGTTCGCCATCCTGTTCGGCACCCGCAGCCTGGACGTCACCGAGCACCACCGGGGCATGATGCTGGCCATCGCCTTCGAATCGCTGGTCAAGCTGCTGGCCTTCCTGGCGGTGGGGGTGTTCGTCACCTTCGGCCTGTTCGACGGCTTCACCGACCTGTTCGAGCAGGCCAAGGCGTCGCCGGAGCTCGAAGCGTTCTGGCAGGAAGAAGTGAATTGGCCGGCGATGCTGGTGCAGACCTACCTGGCGATGGTGGCGGTGGTCTGCCTGCCCCGCCAGTTCCACGTCACGGTGGTGGAGAACAACGCGCCCCAGGACCTGACCCTGGCCCGCCGGGTGTTCCCGCTGTACCTGATTCTCGCCGCCCTGTTCGTGCTGCCCATCGGCCTGGCCGGGCAACTGCTATTGCCGTCCGACATGCAGCCGGACTCCTTCGTGATCAGCCTGCCGCTGGCGCAGAACAACCCGACCCTGGCGGTGCTGGCGTTCATCGGTGGCGCCTCGGCCGCCACCGGCATGGTGATCGTCGCCAGCGTGGCGCTGTCCACCATGATCTCCAACGACATGCTGTTGCCCTGGCTGCTGCGCCGCAAGGAAGAGGAGCGCCCGTTCGAGGCCTTCCGCAGCTGGATGCTCACCGCCCGCCGGGTGAGCATCGTGGTCATCCTGCTGCTGGCCTATGTCAGCTATCGCCTGCTGGGCGCCAATACCAGCCTGGCCACCATCGGCATGGTGTCCTTCGCCGCCATCGGGCAACTGGCCCCCGCCATGCTCGGCGCCCTGCTGTGGAAGCAGGCGAACCGCCGCGGCGTGTTCGCCGGGCTGATTGCCGGCTCGATCATCTGGTTCTACACCCTGGTGCTGCCGCTGGTGGCCGGCGGCCTCGGCTGGTCGCTGGAGCTGTTCCCCGGCCTGGAGACACTGCTGCACTTCCCGCTGTGGATCGACGTGGACCCACTGACCCGTGGCCTGGTGCTCTCGCTGATCGGCAACTTCCTGCTGTTCGCCCTGGTGTCGCTGTTCTCCCGTACCCGGGTGCTGGAGTACTGGCAGGCCAGCCGATTCATCGGCCAGGAACTGCACCGGCCGAGCAGCCGCGCGCTGCTGGCGGTGCAGGTCAGCGACCTGCTGGCCCTGGCCGCCCGCTTCGTCGGTGTGGAGCGCGCCGAGCAGAGCTTCATGCGCTTCGCCATGCGCCAGGGCAAGGCGTTCAATCCGTCCGATGCCGCCGACGAGGCCTGGACGGCGCACACCGAGCGCCTGCTGGCCGGCGTGCTGGGCGCCTCCTCCACCCGCGCGGTGGTCAAGGCGGCCATCGAGGGCCGCGACATGCAGGTCGAGGATGTGGTGCGCATTGTCGACGAAGCCTCGGAGGTGCTGCAGTTCAACCGCGCGCTGCTGCAGGGCGCCATCGAGAACATCACCCAGGGCATCAGCGTGGTCGATCAGTCGCTGCGCCTGGTGGCCTGGAACCGCCGTTACATCGAGCTGTTCGGTTATCCCGAGCACCTGATCCATGTCGGCCGGCCGATCGCCGATGTGATCCGCTACAACGCCGAGCGTGGCCTGTGCGGCCTGGGCGACCCGGAAACCCACGTGATCAAGCGCCTCTACTGGATGCGCCAGGGCACGCCGCACACCTCCGAGCGGCTGTTCCCCAACGGCCGGGTGATCGAGCTGATCGGCAACCCGATGCCCGGCGGTGGCTTCGTCATGAGCTTCACCGACATCACCGAATTCCGTAAGGCCGAGGCGGCGCTCAAGGAAGCCAACGAGGGCCTGGAACAGCGCGTGGCCGAGCGCACCCGCGAGCTGTCCGAGCTGAATGAGGCGCTGATTGCCGCCAAGCGCAACGCGGAGACCGCCAACCAGTCCAAGTCGCGCTTCCTGGCCGCGGTCAGCCATGACCTGATGCAGCCGCTCAACGCCGCGCGACTGTTCTCCGCGTCGCTGGCCCACTCTGGACAGAGCCTGCCGGCCGAAGCCCGCGAACTGGTGCAGCACCTGGACAGCTCGCTGCGCTCGGTGGAGGACCTGATCAGCGACCTGCTGGACATTTCGCGCCTGGAAAGCGGGCGCATCACCCCGGATCGCCAGACCTTTCCGATCAGCAGCCTGTTCGACACCCTGGGCGTGGAGTTCCGCGCGCTGGCCCAGGAACAGGGCGTGGACCTGCGCATGCGCAGCAGCCGCCTGCGCATCGACAGCGATCCCAAGCTGCTGCGCCGCGTGCTGCAGAACTTCCTCACCAACGCCTTTCGCTACGCCAAGGGCGAGGTGCTGCTCGGCGTGCGTCGCCAGGGCGATCAGGTGCGCCTGGAGGTGTGGGACCGCGGCCCGGGCATCCCCGAGGACAAGCGCCAGGAGATCTTCGAGGAGTTCAAGCGCCTGGACAGCCACCAGACCCGCGCCGAGAAGGGTCTGGGCCTTGGCCTGGCCATTGCCGACGGCCTGTGCAAGGTGCTCGATCACCGTATCGAGGTGCGCTCGTGGATCGGCCGCGGCAGCGTGTTCAGCGTCACCGTGCCGCTGGCGCGCAAGACCGAGCCCGCACCCCGCGTCGGCGCCTTCCAGCCGGACACCGGCAATCTGAGCGGTGCGCAGGTGCTGTGCGTGGACAACGAGGAAAGCATCCTGCTCGGCATGCGCAGCCTGTTGTCGCGCTGGGGCTGCCAGGTGTGGACGGCCCGCAACCGCCAGGAGTGCGAGCAGTTGCTCAAGGACGGCAGCAAGCCCCTGCTGGTGCTGGTCGACTACCACCTGGACGGCGGTGTCACCGGCATCCAGTTGATGAGCTGGCTGCGCAGCCGCCTCGGCGAGCCGATCCCCGGCGTGGTGATCAGCGCCGACAGTCGCCCGGAACTGGTGGCCCAGGTGCATGGTTCCGGCCTCGACTACCTGACCAAGCCGGTCAAGCCCGCCGCGCTGCGCGCGCTGATCAGCCGGCACCTGCGCCTGCGCTGACCACGCCGGCACGGCGAGTCTGCGGTGCTTTGGTGGATCGATGGAGCGCGATCCACCCTACGTCTGCGGCAGTTCCGTAGGATGGACAACGTTTTCCTTGCCCACCACCGCGCCGGCACGGCGCGTCTGCGGCGCGTTGGTGGATCGATGCAGCGCGATCCACCCTACGCCTGCGGCAGTTCCGTAGGGTGGACAACGTTTCCTTGCCCACCACCGCGCCGGCACGGCGCGCAGGGCGAGTCGATGAGCCGCGAGCGTATTCACCCAGCCGCTTGGCAGCCGGCACCACGCCGGTCAGAATGCCGCTAAACCCGCATTCCAGAGCGGCTGCCGACGCACCGCCGATCACCGGATACGCTTTCTGCCATGAACATGCCCCCGTTACTGCTGGATCTCGTCACCGCCCTGGCCATCGGCTTGCTGATCGGCATCGAGCGCGGCTGGCGCAGCCGCGGCGTGTCCGACGGCCAACTGGCGGCCGGCATCCGCACCTACGGGCTGGTCGGCCTGCTGGGCGGGCTCGCCGCGCTGCTCAGCCAGCCATTCGGCGTCGGCGCCTGGATCGCCGTGCTGGCGGTGTTCGGCGCCCTGGTGCTGGTCAGTTACTTCGGCGACCTGCGACGGGGCGACCTGGGCATGACCAGTGAGATCGCCCTGCTGCTGACCTTCCTGCTCGGCAGCCTGGCGCTCAGCGACCAGCGCATGCTGGCGGCCGGCTGCGCGGTGATCGTGGCGTTGCTGCTGAGCCTCAAGGACCAGCTGCATGCCGCGTTGCAGAAGCTCTCCGCGCTGGAGCTGAGCGGCGCGCTGAAACTGCTGTTCATTTCCCTGGTGCTGCTGCCGACCCTGCCCAACCAGGGCTACGGTCCCTGGGAGGTGTTCAACCCCTACAGCATTTGGTGGATGGTGGTGCTGATCGCCGGTATCGGCTTCGCCGCCTATGTGGCGGTGCGGTTGGTCGGCACCCGCCACGGCCTGCTGATCACCGCGCTGCTCGGCAGTCTGGTGTCCTCCACGGCGATGACCATCAGCCTGTCGCGACTGCGTGACAAGACCAGCCTGCACAACCTGCTGGCCACCGGCCTGCTGGCAACCTCGGCGCTGATGTTCCCCCGCGTGCTGCTGGAGGTGGGGGTGATCAACCGCACCCTGCTGCCCAGCCTGATGGCCCCGCTGCTGGTCGCCTGTGCCTTCTATCTGCTAGGGGCGCTCTGGTGGTTCTTCCGTCCCCACGAGCCGGCCGCCGCGGAAAGCGAGGCGCCGTTGAGCAACCCCTTCGAGCTGGCCCCGGCGCTGCGTTTCGCCCTGCTGCTGGCGCTGATTCTGTTCCTGGTGGAGGCCGGACGACGCCTGATGGGCGACGTGGGCGTCTACCTGGTGGCCCTGGTGTCAGGCCTGGCCGATGTGGACGCCATCACCCTGTCGCTGGCCCGCAACGCCCAGGGCGAACTGGGCAATCAGATCGCCGTTCAGGGCATTTTCCTCGCCGCGCTGAGCAACAGCCTGGTGAAGGCCGGGCTGATCGTCGCCATTGGCGGCCGCGCCTTGGCCGTGCGCACGCTGCCCTTCATCTTCGCCGGCCTGCTGGCCGGTGCGGTGGTGCTGCTGGTATAGGGCGCCCCTGGCCGGAACTGCCTGCTTCCCACCCTCCGATCGGTGGGCACCTGGCGGCCGGACGTCGAGACTGTGCGGAAACCGGCAGGAGATCCGCATGTCAGACGGCAACATTCCGTGTGCACCCACACTACGCCAGCCAATCCGCCACCGGGTGGTGACGGGTGATGGCGTGCATCTGGCGACCTACCGCTGGGGGCGTGCCGACGGCCCTGTCCTGCTGCTGGTGCACGGTTATCCGGACAACCACGCCATCTGGCTGCCGCTGGTCGATGCACTGGCCGACGACTTCCAGATCATTGCCTACGACGTGCGGGGCTTTGGCGCTTCGCAGAAGCCGAGGCGCTTGCGGGCGTACCGCCTGGAGCGGCTGGCCAAGGATCTGGAGGCGGTAATTCGCGCCACCAGTCCGGAGCGCCCGGTGCACCTGGTGGGTCACGACTGGGGCTCGATCCAGTGCTGGGAAGCGGTCACCGAACCGCGTCTCCAACCCCTGCTGGCGTCCTATACGAGCGTGTCCGGCCCATGCCTCGACCACGTCGGCCACTGGATGCGCGAACGCCTGGCCGAGAAGCGCGCCGGTGCCTGGCGGCAGGTGGGCGGACAATGGCTCAGCTCCTGGTACATCGGCTTCTTCCATCTGCCGCTGCTGCCAGAGCTGTGCTGGCGGCTGGGCCTGGATCGGGCCTGGCCCTGGCTGCTGCAGCGTCTGGAAGGGCTGCGCGACGTGCCGCCCAATCCCAGCCAGCGTGCCGATGGCCTGCACGGGGTGGCGTTGTACCGGGCCAACTTCATGCCACGCCTGTGCAGGCCCCGTGCACGCCACACCCCAGTGGCCGTGCAACTGATCGTGCCGTTGCGCGATCGCTTCGTCCGCCCGCAGCTGTTCGAAGGCCTGCAACGCTGGGTGCCCCGGCTGATGAGGCGCGACACTCCGGCAGGACACTGGCAGTTGCTGGCCCAGCCTGGGGAGCTGGCCGACCGCCTGCGCGACTTCGTTGCCGACGTGGAGAAGGCCGGTCAGTCGTCCTGATCTTCCAGCGCCGGCAGACCGGCGGCGCGTTCCAGCAGCTCGTTGGGCAGGCTCTTGCTGGCCCGCGCACCGAGCAGCTTGAGGTTTTCCACCCGGCCGATCAGGTTGCCGCGCCCGTCCACCAGCTTGTTGCGTGCACTGGCGTAGGCCTTGTCGAGCTGCTGCAGGCGCGTGCCGATTTCATCCAGGTCCTGCACGAAGGCGACGAACTTGTCGTACAGCGCGCCGGCGCGCTCGGCGATCTCGCGGGCGTTCTGGCTCTGCCGCTCCTGGCGCCAGAGGCTGTCGATCACCCGCAGGGTGGCGAGCAGCGTGGTCGGGCTGACAATCACGATGTGCTGCTCGAAGGCCTCCTGGAACAGCCCCGGATCGGCCTGTAGCGCGGCGGCGAAGGCCGCCTCGATGGGCACGAACAGCAGCACGAAATCCAGGCTGTGCAGGCCCTCAAGCCGCTGGTAGTCCTTGAGCGAGAGACCCTTCAGATGCCCACGCAGCGATTGCACGTGGCGCTTGAGTGCCAGCTCGCGCACGTTGTCGTTCTCGGCGGCGAGCATGGCCTGGTAGGCCGTCAGGCTGACCTTGGCGTCTACCACTACCTGCTTGTCGCCCGGCAGCTGGATCAGCACGTCGGGCTGGAAGCGCTGGCCGTCCGGGCTCTGCAGGCTGACCTGGGTGTGGTACTCGCGGCCCTTGGCCAAGCCGGCGTGCTCGAGCACGCGTTCCAGCACCAGTTCGCCCCAGCTGCCCTGGTTCTTCTGGCCCTCGAGGGCGCGGGTCAGGTTGTTGGCCTCTTCGCCCAGGCGCTGGTTGAGCTGCTGCAGGCGCTGCAGTTCCTTGGCCAGCGAGAACCGTTCGCGGGCTTCCTGCTGGTAGCTGTCCTCGACCCGCTTCTCGAACGCCTGGATGCGCTCCTTGAGGGGCTCGAGCAGCTGGCCGAGGCGCTGCTGGCTGTTCTCCGCGAAGCGCTGCTCGCGCTCGGCGAAGATGCTGCCGGCCAGTTCGGCGAACTGCGCTTTCAGGGTGTCGCGGGCGGCCTGCAGGTCGAGGAGACGCTGCTGGTGGGCCTGCTGCTGCTCGCGCAGCTCGGCCTCGAGTCCCGCCCGTTCGCCCACCAGCTGGCGCAGCGTAACCTCCTGGCGCTCGCGCTCCGCTTTCCAGGCGTGCTGCTCCTGCACCAGCAGTTCCCGCTCGCGGCGCTGGGCGGCCAGTTCGGCCTGCTGCGCGGCATTGTGCTGCTGCAGTTCGCCAAGCTCGTCGCGGCATTCGCGCAGCTGGCCGTTGAGCAGGTCCTGGGCCAGCTGCGCGGTGGTGGCGCGCTCCTCCAGGAGCATCGCCTGGCTGCGCGCTTCACCGAGGCGACGCTGAAGGTGCCAGGCCAGGCCGAGCAGCGGCACACCGGCAAGCAGCAGGCCGACCAGCAGGGACAGAGGATGCAAGGGCATGGGAGCTCCCGGGGTTGAGCAACGAGGCGGCCAGTATATCGGCCATCCGGGAGAGGGACGGAATCAGGACAGGAAGGAAGCCGCTTCGCCGGTCAGGGCCTGCTGGGCGCGTGGGTCGCCCGCTCGCGCGGCCTGGCGGAGGAACTCCTGGCCGATGCGCCGGTCCCGATGGCTGCCGCAATGCTGACACAGCAGCAGGCCCAGACGGCTCTGGGCTTCCACCACGCCCCGGCGCGCCGGCTGCTTGAGCAACTGGCCAGCCAGTCGTTGCGCCATCGCGGCCCGTCGCAGGCGCGGATTATCCAACAACCAGCCAGCCACTCGCAGGGACAGGAGTGCGCGCGGTGCGGGCGTAGAAACGGACAGGAACTTCATTGCGTGATCGGGGGTACCTTGAACGAGGCGCGCACTCTACTCCTTTTTCCCGGTGGGTAAAGACTTGTCAGAATGCGTTGGGCTTGTTCCAGACAGCCGCAGACAAGCCATCCACAGTTTCTGTGGATAACATTGTGGGGAAGTTTGCGAACAACGCGCGCAAACGGCCGTGGATAAAGGCCCGAAGACAGATTGGCTATTTTTTAGCCAAAAATAAAAGCCTTATTTTTCAATAAGTTACGCTTCAATCGCTGATAAACCTGGCGATTACCAGGGTGTGACCGGGTTCCCCAGCTGTTTCGACGGAAGCCCGGGCGCAATGTGAACAAGTTCTCGCAGAAGAGGCAGGAGCCGGGCCAGCTGAAGCGCATTTCGTCGGCATGACCGCCGGTTATCCGCGCTGCCCTGGCCTGCACTAGACCACTCTCAGACGTGGCGGGCAGCGCCGCACCGGCATGCCCAGGCCGAGCCCCATGGCCTCCACATGTTCGCGTGGCAGACGCCGGGCACCGGACAGAACGATCCGTACCGCCGCCTCATCCAGCACAGCCTCCGCCAGCGCCAGGTCCATGCCGCCGGCGACTCGCCGCCTGGCCTTCAGCCAATCGAGCAGGGCATTGATGGCCTGCCGCTCGGCTTCTTCGGGTAAGCACCGCATACCTCCCTCCTTGATTGCTCCGTGTGACGTGCCAGAAGCGTAGACAGCCCCTGCGACGGCGCGTCGCGTGCATGTGCGGGAACAGAGAGTGGCATCACAAAAGCACCCTGTCGGTTGACGTCCACCCGACGGAAGGCAGGATGGCGCATGGCCAGAAAGTGATCCAGCGCAAATGAAAAGCCCCCGTCACCGGCCGGTGACGGGGGCTTTCTGCCACACCAGGGGAATCAGGCCTTGACGCGGGACTTGTATTCGCCGGTACGGGTATCGATTTCGATGGAGTCGCCGATTTCGCAGAAGGCGGAAACCTGCAGCTCGGCACCGTTGTTCAGGCGAGCGGTCTTCATCACCTTGCCGGAGGTGTCACCGCGCACGGCCGGCTCGGTGTAGGCGATCTGGCGGACGATGGTGGTCGGCAGTTCGACGGAGATGACCTTCTCACCGTAGAACACGGCTTCGCAGACGTCGGTCATGCCGTCTTCGATGAAGGCCATGACGCCTTCCAGGTCGTCCTTCTCGATCTCGTACTGGTTGAAGTCGCTGTCCATGAACACGTACAGCGGATCGGCGAAGTAGGAGTAGGTCACTTCCTTGCGCTCAAGGATGATCGGCTCCAGCTTGTCATCGGCCTTGAACACGGTTTCGGTGCCAGCGCCGGTGAGCAGGTTCTTCAGCTTCATCTTGACGACCGCAGAGTTACGGCCGGACTTGTTGAACTCGGCCTTCTGGATGACCCAGGGCTGGCCGTTGATGTTGGCTACCTGACCGGCGCGGAATTCTTGTGCGGTTTTCATACGGATATCCGTTGGGATGAGTGACAAAAAAGAGGCCGCGTATGATAGCCAATTTCCCGCCCGCGAGTAACCTGCCGCCGCTCGCTTTGCGCAACCGTTCCTCAGCCCTGCCTCGCGGCGAAGGCCACCAGCTGACTGGCGAGATCGTCCTGCTCGGCCAGGGCCCCGCACCAGCGTTCGGCGTGCGCCCGTAGCGCGGGCAACTGCGCCAGCAGGGCGGACCAGGCCGGGCCGGGGGCCTCGGCACGGTTCCAGGCCCGCCAGACGCCCCGAAGGTCATCGGCCAGTCCTGGCTCCAGGCCGACGCAAAAGCGGTCCAGGAAGGCTTCCAACTTGTGCATGTGCGCCTCATCGTCCTGTGGGTAGATGTGCCAGATCAGCGGCTCACCGGCCCACTGCGCACGGACAA
Organism: Pseudomonas sp. RL; assembly: GCF_000647775.1. NCBI lineage: Bacteria > Pseudomonadati > Pseudomonadota > Gammaproteobacteria > Pseudomonadales > Pseudomonadaceae > Pseudomonas > Pseudomonas sp. RL. The sequence continues at coordinate 26,796 of NZ_JBOY01000042.1, forward strand.
AGGAGTCCTCGCCGCGCACCCCGTTGAGGTCGCAGCACCAGAGCAGTGTGTCGTAGGCCGCCTGGGAGACGAATGGCAGGACCTGCACGGTCAAGCGGCCCCGGGTGACGCAGTCGCCCGCACGCAGCGCGTCGACCCCCAGCCAGGCCTTGAGGTCGGGCAGCACCCTGCCCTCCGGCACCAGCAAACGCGTGGGCGGCTGCTGGTCGACCAACGGCTGCAACCAGTCGCCCAGCGCCGGTTGCTCGTAGCTGAACAGCGAAACCAGCCGCTGGTTCGCCGCGACGTCGATGCCCAGGCCCTGCAGGAAGGCGCGCCGCGCCAACGGGTCGGCCTGGAAGGCGCGCCGCCGCGCCAGCAGCTCGCGTTCGCGCAATAGCCCGCCGGTGTCGGCATCGAAGCCTGGAAAGAAGAAGTACTTGGACAGGCCGTTGGGTTGCAGCGATGGCAGCCGGTGACAACCCGCCACCCAGCCTTCGGCACTCAGGTATTCCAGGTTCAGCCACAGCGGCGGCACCGCGCGACGCGCCATGGCCACCTCGAAATCCGCCGGCAGCCGGCAGGCAAAGGCCTCGACCACCACATCGGAGGGCTCGACCGATTCCCACTGCGCCTCCCAGTGGCGGATCTCCACCCCGGCCTGGGTCTGCCGCGAGGCCCGTACATCGGCTTGCGGACAAAGGCGCGCGAAGGCATCCAGGTCATCGACCCACAGGCGTACCTGCTGGTGGTGCTCGGCCACCAGCTGGCGCGCCAGGCGCCAGGTCACCCCGATATCGCCGAAGTTGTCGACTACCGCACAAAAAACGTCCCAGCTGCGCGCCATATGTCTCCCGCCCGTGCCACGCCGACCCCGGCCGGCATTACCATCAGGCGCGCAGGATACCGCAGCGAGGCCGCCTTCCGCCCGCCAGAACAAAGCGAACCGGTCCGAGTCGAACAGGTCGCATCCTTGTCGATCCGAGCTTGCGTATACTGGCCACCCTTCTCACTGGAGTCCCCTCATGAACAAAGCCGAACTGATCGAGGCCATCGCGGCCTCCGCCGATCTGCCGAAATCCACCGCCGCCCGTGCTCTGGATGCGCTGACCGAAACCATCACCAGCGCCCTGCGCGACGGTGACAGCGTTTCGCTGGTCGGCTTCGGCACATTCGCCGTGAAGGAGCGCGCGGCCCGCGAAGGTCGCAATCCGCAGACCGGCGCCACCCTGCAGATCGCCGCCGCGCGCCTGCCGGGCTTCAAGCCGGGCAAGGGCCTGCGCGACGCCGTGAACTGATCTTCCGCCGCCCCGAGTCCACCCGGGGCGGCACCCGCTTCTCCTGCCCGTGCGCCGGGCCCGACAAGGCGCGGCGTGCCAGACTGCCGGAAGACCCTGGCCCTTGAACGCCGCCATGCCAACGCTCGATCTGCGCCGTCTGATTCTCCTGCTGAGCATCTGCGCCACGCTGCTGGTGCAAGGCTTCCTGCTGTATTCCGGTTATCAGCTGCAACGCCGCCTGCTGATCGAGCAAACCCTGGAAACCAATCGCATCTACGCCGTGAAACTGGCGGAGCTGGCCGAAGACTTCCTCTACTCCTCGCAGCAACGCCTGACCTACAGCGCCAACCTGCTGCGCTCCCGACTGGACGACCCGGCGTTCATCGACGCTGAGCTGGAACGCCTGCGCGTGCAGCTCGATACCTTCAACTCGGTCTACCTGGTGAATGCCGACGGGCGCCTGCGGGCCTTCTCCCCTCATGACCCACAGCGCATCGCGGATCGCATCAGCGCCGGCTCGGAAGAAATCCTGTTGCGTCGTGAGCCGCTGGTCTCGCGACCGTTCATTACCGCCCGGGGACGCCTGGTGGTGGCGCTTGCCCAGCCGCTGTTCGACGACCAGGGGACCTTCCTCGGCTACCTGGGCGGCTCCATCTACCTGCGCGAACCCAGCGTGCTCAACAAGCTGCTGGGCGAGCATTACCATCGCGACGGCTCCTACCTTTACGCGTTCTCCCCGGACCGGCATGTCCTCTACCACGACGACCCGCATTGGATCGGCCAGCAGCTGGACGAAAGCGAAATCACCCAGGCGGTGCGAGAAGGTCGCAGCGGCAGCCTGCGACTGCTCAGCGAGAAGGGCGAGGAGGTCCTGGCCGGCTACGCCACCGTGCAGGGGGCGGGCTGGGGCGTGGTGACCCAGCGCCCCTTGCAGGTCACCCTGGCAGAACTGAAAAGCCTGGCCTGGGAAGTGGCGGGCTTCGTCACGCCGGTGCTGCTGGTCACCATGCTGGTGATCTGGTGGCTGTCCTGGATCATTTCCCGCCCCCTGCGCCAGCTGGCCAGGAGCGTGCAACAGCCGGACGGGCTGCTGGCGGCCCAGGAAGTTCGCAAGGTGAGGTCGTGGTACTACGAGGCGGCGCAACTCAAGCGTTCGATCCTTGCCGGCCTGGAGCTGCTCAACCGCAAGATCGGCAAGCTGAACCTGGATTCGATCACCGACCCGCTGACCGGGCTGGTCAACCGGCGCGGCGCCCAACTGTCCCTCGAGGAATGGGAGAACGATGCCCGCCCCTTCGCCGTGGTACTGATGGACATCGACCACTTCAAGCAGGTCAACGACCAGTTCGGCCACGACGCGGGCGACCGCACGCTGCAGTTCCTGGCCAGCCAGATGCGCAAGGTGGCGCGGGCCAGCGACGTGCTGTGCCGCAGCGGTGGCGAGGAATTCATGATGCTGCTGCCGGACACTGAGCTGGAGGATGCCGCCCGGGTCGCCGAGCGGCTGCGCCGCCTGATGGAGGAAAGCGTCACGACCGCCGGACGCCCGGTGACGCTCTCCTTCGGGGTGGCGCACTACCCGCAGACCAACAGCTTCCCCGAGAAGGTGCTCAAGGCTGCGGACGAGGCGCTGTACCGCGCCAAGGAGCAGGGACGCAACCGCGTGGAGCTGGCGCCCGGTTAGCGGCGCAGCAGGCCGTCCGCCAGGGCGATCACTTCGCGGATCTGTTCTTCGGTGCGCGCGTGCATGACGGCGCGAATGTGCTCGTCGAGCAGACCTTCCAGGATATGGCTGTTGTAGACCCGCAGCGCGAACAGCGCGCTGGCGCGCAGGGTGGGCTCGGCCTTGTGGGATCGGGACGGGCGCTTCTGCGCCGGGGTGTCGTGCGACTGCCTTTCTGCACTGCTCATTTATCAACCGCTCTTGGTGCTGCCACGGCCATCAGGCCATGGCACTCGAAATAGACGTGCCTGGAACAAGCCCCGTCCAGGCGGCGTGTGCGGGCACTCATCCGTCTGTCGAAAAAACTCGTGAACAGGATCACAGGCCGCGAGTCTACCGTCCGTCCGGAACAGTCACAATAAATTCATGGTCTTTAGTCATTTCCTCCGCCCCAAAAAGAAACCCCGCCTAGGCGGGGTTTCGGGTGAAGCGACGGAGGATCAATCCTCGCGGTAGCGGCGCAGCTTGAGGGCCTTGCCGGCGACGCGGGTGTCCTTGAGCTTGCCGAGCAGACGGTCGAGGCCCTCTTCCGGCAGCTCGATCAGGCTGAAGGTTTCGCGGATCTGGATGCGGCCGATAGCTTCGCGGGCCAGGCCGCCTTCGTTGAGGATCGCGCCCAGCAGGTTCTTCGCGGCGATACCGTCGCGGGTACCCAGGGCAGCGCGGCAACGGGCACGGCCTTCGGCGATCGGCGCCGGGGCGCGACGCTCGCCACGCTCGCGGTATTCGCTGCGGGCGCTGCTATCACGCTCGCGACGCTCGCGGGTCGGGCCCGGCACCAGCGGCTGCTCGCGCTCCAGATCGGCCAGGCTCAGCGACTGGCCGTTGGTGGCCTTGCGCAGCAGTGCGGCGGCCAGGGCATGCGGGGTGCAGTCCAGATCGGTCAGCAGGCGATCGAACAGTGCGCCATGGGTGCCTTCGGCCTCGGCCAGCAGCGGACGCAGGGTCTCGGTGAGCTTGCGAATGCGCGCATCCAGCACCTGTTGCGGGCCCGGCAGGTGCGCCTCGGCAACCTTCTGGCCGGTGACGCGCTCGATGACCTGCAGCATGCGGCGCTCGCGCGGGGTAACCAGCAGCAGCGCGCGACCCTCGCGACCGGCGCGGCCGGTACGGCCGATGCGGTGCACGTAGGATTCCGGATCGTAGGGCATGTCCACGTTGAGCACGTGGGTGATGCGCGGCACGTCGATACCGCGGGCAGCCACGTCGGTGGCGATCACGATGTCCAGGGTGCCGTTCTTCAGCGACTCGATGACCTTTTCGCGCTGTGCCTGGGCGATGTCGCCGTTCAGCGCAGCGGCCTTGTAACCCTTTGCTTCCAGCGCGGCGGCCAGGTCCAGGGTGGCCTGCTTGGTGCGCACGAAGCCGATCAGCGCATCGAAGTCTTCCACTTCCAGCAGACGGCACACCGCGGCGACCTTCTGGTCAGCGTGCACCATCACGTGGGCCTGCTCGATGCGGGCCACAGTCTGGGTCTTGGCGGCGATCTTGATGTGCTGCGGCTCGCGCAGGTGCTTCTCGGCGATGGCGCGGATCGAATGCGGCAGGGTCGCGGAGAACAGCACGCTCTGGCGGCTGGCCGGCATGGCCTGGAAGATCACTTCCAGGTCGTCCATGAAGCCGAGCTTGAGCATCTCGTCGGCTTCGTCCAGCACCAGGAAGCCGATGGTCGACAGCAGTTGGTCGTTGCGGCTCAGGTGATCGACGAGACGACCGGGCGTGGCGACGATGATCTGCGCGCCCTGGCGCAGCGCCTTGAGCTGCGGACCCATGGGCGCGCCACCGTAGACGGCGACCACGCCGACACCCGGCATCTGCTTGGAGTAGGTTTCGCAGGCGGTAGCCACCTGCAGGGCCAGTTCGCGGGTCGGCGCCAGGATCAGCGCCTGGGGCTCGCGGCGGGCCGGGTCAATCCTGGACAGCATCGGCAGGCAGAAGGCAGCGGTCTTGCCGGTGCCGGTCTGCGCCTGGCCGATCATGTCGTGGCCTTCCAGGATGACCGGGATGGCCTGGGCCTGAATGGGGGACGGTTCTTCGTAGCCGGCCGCGACGATGGCGGAGAGAACGGCGGGATGAATACCGAGCGCGGCGAAGCCGCCGGTTTCCTGAGTCATGGGGTTGCCTCTTTGCATTCGCAAACACCCATGAGCAAGACTGCGCATGCCGTGATCGACCTTGTGGGTCACCCTGGCAGCCTGGCGGCGAGGAGTTGCGATGTGAATGAATGAAACGACGAAGGTAGGCCGCGGAGCGGACCTGCAGCGAAGCGATGCTTCGTGGAACCTGATCGGAGCCGCAATTGCGACCGGCGCGCACTATACCGGAAACCTGGCGCCTCTGCGCGTTTTTTTTGACGGACGTGACGCCCTTTGACGGGCGCCACCCGGGACGCAACCTGGTACGGCCGGCGATCCCCCGCCCCGCAGTGCCGGGTGCGAGCAGTCCAACCCCAGAGGGGCCGGTACCGCTGCCTAGGCGCCCCGTTTACTGACCCGGAACTGGCCGACCAGTCGCTGCAGGCGATTGGCGGTATGCCGCACCCGCTCCGCGCTGCCGGCCAGCCCGTCCAGGGTCTGCCCCATGTCGCCGGCGGCCTGTTCCACGCCGCGGATGGTCTGCCCGTAGTGCAGGCTGCGCTGGTTCAACTGCTGGATGATTTCGAACATGCGCTGCACCCGCGCGTGCAGCTCGCTATTCTCGGCGCCCTCTGTCTCGCTGTGCTGCAGGCGCGCATCGACGTCCTTGACCCCGGCTTCCATGCTCTGCACTTCGCGCCGTGTTTCAGCCTGCAGGCTTTCGACCAGGGTACCGATGTTCTCGGCGGCCTGGGCGGTGCGCTGCGCCAGGGTGCGTACCTCACCGGCCACCACGGCGAAGCCGCGCCCGTGCTCGCCGGCGCGCGCCGCCTCGATGGCCGCGTTGAGGGCCAGCAGGTTGGTCTGCGCGGTGATGTCGGCGATCAGCCCGACGATGCCGTCGATCTCCGCCATGCGGCTGTCCAGGCGCTGCACGCCGAGGGCGGAACGCTCCATCACGTCGCGGATCGAGCGGGTGCCGCTGCGCACCTGCTCGAAGCGCTCGCGGGCGCTGGCCACCACCTGGTCCATGGCGCTCTTCATCTCGCCGGCCGTGCTGGCCGCCTGCTGGATCTCGCCCAGCTGCTCCTCGACCAGCAGCAGCAGTCGGTGGATCTCCTCGTTGACCTCGCGACTGGTGCCAGCCGCCTCACCGCTGCGCTCCAGCATGCGCGCGTTGGTGTCGCGCACCTGGGCGGAAACCTCGATGACCTGCCCCACCAGGTTGTCCAGGCTGTCGATCAGGCTGTTGATCCAGCGGCCCATCTCGCCGCTTTCGTCGCTGCCCAGCTGGGCCCGGTCAAGACGCTGGCTGAGGTTGCCGCCGCCCTCGGCGATGGTGCGCACCACACCAGTCATGCGCCGCAGGCGCGCGGCCAGGCGGTTCGGTCCGAACGCGGCGAAGGCGCAGGCGCCCAGCACCAGCAGGCCGAAATCCACGGCATCCAGCGCCCAGCCGGAGAGCCCGCCGAGGTGCTGCAGGCCGACGCGCAGGCCGAACAGCGTCAGCACGGTGGCCAGGTAGGTCTTCATCAGCCCGTAGGCCAGCGAGCGACGCCGGTAGACTTCCTCCAAGTCGGCCTCGCACATCATGCCCCAGCGGTCCGGCGAACCGGGTAGCTGGAAGGTGACGCCCTTGCCGATCACCGGGATGTGCCGGTAGTCCGAGTAGCCCGGATAGCTGACGAACAGGTTCTGTCCACGGGCGATGGTTTCGCGCACACCGGGATGCAGCTCGCCGCTGGCCGGATCGGTGAAGCGCAGCTCCAGCTCAGTGTGGCGCTGCACGCGCACCGTGCCCCAGGCGGTGTGCACGCCACCCTTGAGGTTCTCGCCGAGGCTGAAGGTGTCATCCTCGAACCGCGAGCGCGACAGCGCGGTGCCGGCGGTGATCGCCGGATCGAACCGCGACTCCACCATGAACAGGTAGTTGTCGCCGGAGTCCGGGTAGACATGCCCGGCTTCGCGCTGAATCAGATCGCCCAGCACATCGTTGGGCACCCGCGCGCACAGGCAGCCGAGACCCTGGCCCTCGACCTGGACCGGCTGGAAGAACATCAGCGTAACGGCGTCGTGGAACCGGGAGCTGCTGGCGCCCAGGCGCTCGGTCCAGGGATCGCGGTACGGGCCGAGCAGGAACGGCTTCTTCAGGCCTTCGGCGAGGGCGCGCGGGGAGATGTCCGTCTGGCCCTGGCGCGCCTCGCTGCTGGAAGCCAGCACCCGGCCGGCGGCGTCCACCACGAACAGCTCCGAGCAGTCCGGCAACTGCCGCAGCTCCTCCCGCAGGCGCTGCGCGTCGGGCGTTGGCCAGTCCGCCCCCACGCCCTGCGCCAGTTCGCCGAGACGCGTCCAGTGCGCTTCCGTCCACTGCTGGAGCTTCTTCATGCGCGTCTGGGCGATGCCCTCGAACGTCTGCTCCAGTTCCGCCGCCAGTCCGCGATTCAGCCAGCAGGCCCAGCCCATGGCCAGGCGGCCGGTCTTGCCGAACCAGGGCAACCAGCCGCGCTCGGCGGCCGACAGATTCATGTGTGCACTCGAATGGGACATCGGGGAATTCCTTGCGACCGACAGCGGTAACCTTCGGTGCAGAGCAATTCCCGGACCAGCTGCAAAGCCCCAAAATCGCCCGTTTACGGCAAATTCCGCACCGTTTCAGGGCGCAGAGAGCGAGAGACCCAATATCAATGCGCCATTACCGTGCACATCAACTGGCGGGGCGGATCGCCTCGATCAACGATTCCAGGCTGTAACCCAGGCGCGGCTGCAGGGCCTGGGCGCGCTCACGCAACGCATCAAGATCCAGCGTCTGCTCCAGATCGGAGGGCACCAGCAGGGCGACATTGCCCTCCTTCACCGGACATTCCCAGTAATGGTGATGGAACAGCCCGCGCAGCAGCGCAGCGCCCAGCGGCTTGCCATCATCGGTGGCCCACTGGTTGATGATCAGCCAGCCACCCGGATTGAGCTTGGCCTGGCAGGCTTCGAGGAATTTCCAGGCCAGATGGCCCGGGCCGGGGCCCAGGTCGGTATAGAGGTCGACGAACAGCAGGTCCGGCCGTTCGGCGCTGTCGAGCAGCTCCAGTGCGTCGCCGACGCGGATGGTCAGGCGCGGATCATCGTCCAGGCCGAGGAACTCCATGGCCAGACGCGGCACATCCGGGCGCAGCTCAATGACTTCGACATCGTCCAGCGACAGGAACTTCAGGCAGGCCTGGGTCAGCGTGCCTGCCCCGAGGCCGAGAAACAGCGCGGATTCCGGCGCCGAGTGGGCCAGGGCGCCGAGCAGCATGGCGCGGGTGTAGTCGTATTCCAGCCAGGCCGGATCGGCGGTGAACACGCAGCTCTGCTCCACCTGATCGCCGAACTCCAGGAAGCGGTAGTCGCCCATTTCCACCACGCGGATCACGCCATAGGCGTCGCGCACCTCGGCCAGCAGCCGTTCTTCCTGCACATCCGGCACACCCGACAGCGGCGTCTGTTCACTACTCATCGCGTCATACAACCTGCTTGCAACCGGCCAGGGCGGCCGAAGGGGCGCCTATGCTTGCCAAAGCGCGCGGGAAACACAATCACAAGCCTTCATCGGAGCGCCATCGGCATTGGAGTAGCATAGGCGGCGTCCTTTTCAATCCGCCAAGAGAGCATCGATGTCGCAACCCTGGTCCCCCGAGAGCTGGAGGAGCAAGCCCATCCAGCAGCAACCCGTCTACCCCGACGCCGCCCATCTGGCCCGTGTGGAAAACACCCTGGCCGGCTATCCGCCGCTGGTGTTCGCCGGCGAGGCACGCGAGCTGCGCCGCCAGTTCGCCGAGGTCACCCAGGGCCGCGCCTTCCTGTTGCAGGGCGGTGACTGCGCCGAAAGCTTCGCGGAATTCTCCGCCGCGAAGATCCGCGACACCTTCAAGGTGCTGCTGCAGATGGCCATCGTCATGACCTTCGCCGCCGGCTGCCCGGTGGTGAAAGTCGGCCGCATGGCCGGCCAGTTCGCCAAGCCGCGTTCCTCGGGGGAGGAAACCCAGGGCGGGGTCACCCTGCCCGCCTACCGCGGAGACATCGTCAACGGCATCGAATTCGACAGCCGTAGCCGCGCGCCCGACCCGGAGCGGCTGGTCCAGGCCTACAACCAGTCCACCGCCACCCTCAACCTGCTGCGCGCCTTCGCCCAGGGTGGATTCGCCGACGTCCATCAGGTGCACCAGTGGAACCTGGACTTCATCGCCAACTCGGCACTGGCCGAGAAGTACCAGCAGTTGGCAGGTCGCCTCGATGAAGCGCTGGCGTTCATGCGCGCCTGCGGTCTGGATGGTGTGCCACAGCTGCGCGAGGCCAGCTTCTTCACCGCCCACGAGGCGCTGCTGCTCAATTACGAGCAGGCCTTCGTGCGCCGCGACAGCCTGACCGGCGACTGGTACGACTGCTCGGCGCACATGCTGTGGATCGGCGACCGCACCCGCCAGCCGGACGGCGCGCATGTGGAATTCCTGCGCGGGGTCGGCAACCCGATCGGCGTGAAGATTGGCCCGAGCACCCAGCCCGACGAGCTGCTGCGGCTGATCGACACCCTCAACCCGGAGAACGATCCGGGCCGCCTCAACCTGATCGTGCGCATGGGCGCTGGCAAGGTCGAGCAGCACCTGCCTCGCCTGATCCGCGCCATCACCGAAGAGGGGCGCCTGGTGCTGTGGAGTTCCGATCCGATGCACGGCAATACCATCAAGGCCGGCGCCTACAAGACGCGGGACTTCGCCAGCGTGTTGCAGGAAGTGCGCGAATTCTTCGCCGTGCACCGCGCCGAAGGCAGCTACCCGGGCGGCATCCATATCGAGATGACCGGCCAGAACGTCACCGAGTGCATCGGCGGCTGCCGACCGGTCACCGCGGACAGCCTGTCGGATCGCTACCACACCCACTGCGACCCGCGCCTGAACGCCGACCAGTCGCTGGAGCTGGCGTTCATGATCGCCGAGAGCCTGAAGGGGCTGGGGTAATAGTGGAGTCTCCGGCCGCCAACGGTGGCCAACGCGTTGCGTTGACCACTCTACGGTCGGTGTCGCGATCAGCCGATCACCGAGAATTTCATTAGGCTGCTTCCTTTCTCGGCGCCACCTGCCGCATCATGCGGCAGTTCGTCCCAGCCACAGCGTGCAGCCCCCATGAGCGCAGTCCGATTGCGCGATCCCGCGCAAGTTCTCGCCCTGATCGTCTTCACGGCCCTGATCTATTTCTGCACCGGCCTGCCGCTGGCGGTGCTACCCGGCTATGTACACGACAGCCTCGGCTACAGCTCGGCTGTGGCCGGCCTGGTGATCAGCGCCCAGTACCTCACCACCCTGCTCGCCCGGCCGCTGACCAGCAGCCTGTGTGACCGGCTGGGCTCGCGCCGCGCGGTGACCTACGGCCTGCTGGCCTGCGCGCTGAGCGGTCTGCTGACGTGGCTGGCGATCAGCCTGGACAACCTGCCCATCGTGACGCTGGGCGCCCTGTTGCTGGGGCGGGTTTTGCTGGGCGCCGCCCAGGGACTGATGGGTACCGGCGCGCTGAGCTGGGCCATCGCCCGCGCCGGGGTGGAGCACACCGCCCGGGTGATTTCCTGGAACGGCGTCGCTGTCTACGGCGCCATCGCCATCGGCGCCCCACTGGGCATGGCCTTGGCCGAACGCTTCGGCGTCGGGAGCCTCGGCGCGGTGACCCTGGCACTGGCGCTCGGCGGCCTGCTGCTGATCCGCCGACAGGCGACCCTGCCGGTCAGCAGCGAAGCCCGCCTGCCCTTTCGTCGCGTGTTCGGCCGGGTGCTGCCCGGCGGCCTGACCCTGGCGCTCGGCACGCTTGGCTACGGCACCCTGTCGACCTTCGTGGCGTTGTACTTCACCAGCCGCGGCTGGGACGGCGCCGGCTATGCGCTGAGCGCCTTCGGCGCCGCCTTCATTGGCGCGCGCCTGGTGTTCTCAGGCAGCATCGGCCGCTGGGGTGGTTACCGGGTAGCGCTGGCCTGTCTGGGCGTGGAGCTGCTCGGACTGCTGCTGATCTGGCTGGCGCCTGGGCCGGTACTGGTCTTTGCCGGCGCGGCCCTGACCGGCCTGGGCCTGTCGCTTCTGTATCCAGCGCTGGCAGTGGAAGTCATCCAGCAGGTGCCAGCCTCCAGCCGCAGCTCGGCGCTGGGCGCCTTTGCGCTGTTCTTCGATCTGGCCCTGGGACTGGCCGGCCCGCTGATGGGGCTGCTGGTGCCGTTGAGCGGCCTGGCAGGCCTGTTCGGCGTATCCGCGCTGTTTGCAGTGATCGGTCTGGGGATGGGGGTTCGGCTGCTGCAGGGCGCCCGAGGCTGAGTCCTGCGCCTACGCGCTTCGCGGCTGCAGCCCCCGGGAGCAGGTTTCATTGATCCGCCGACGCGGTGCGAGGCCGCGAGACGCGCCGTGCCGGCGCGGTGGTGGACAAGGAAAACGTTGTCCACCCTACCGGAGCGGCACGCCCTCAGCCGCAGTCGGCCGGCGTCAAGCCGGCCTCGTGCACCACCTCAGATCAACGCCAGACCGCGAGCCAGGTCGTTGCGGATGTCGTCCACGTCCTCCAGGCCAACCGCGACACGGATCAGGCTGTCGCTGATTCCGGCGGCGGCGCGCGCTTCGGGGCTGAGGCGGCCGTGGGACGTGCTGGCCGGGTGGGCAATGGTGGTCTTGGTGTCGCCCAGGTTGGTGGTGATGGAGATCATGCGGGTGGCATCGATCACCTTCCAGGCATTCGCCTTGCCGCCCTTCACCTCGAAGCTCACCACCGCGCCGAAGCCGCTTTGCTGTCGCTTGGCCAGCTCATGCTGCGGGTGGCTGGGCAGGCCGGCGTAGTAGACGCGTTCAACCTGGGGCTGCTGCTCCAGCCATTCGGCGATGGCCTGCGCGCTTGCGCAGTGGGCCTGCATACGCACCTTGAGGGTTTCCAGGCCCTTGATGAACAACCAGGCGTTGAACGGACTTAGCGTCGGGCCGGCGGTACGCAGGAAGCCGACCACCTCCTGCATCAGCTTGGCCGGACCGGCCACCACGCCGCCCAGGCAACGGCCCTGGCCGTCGATGTACTTGGTGGCCGAATGGATGACGATATCGGCACCCAGCGCCAGCGGCTTCTGCAGCACCGGCGTGCAGAAGCAGTTGTCCACCGCCAGCAGCGCGCCGTGGGCGTGGGCCACCTGGGCCAGCGCGGCGATATCCACCAGCTCGGCCAGCGGGTTGGACGGCGATTCGACGATGAACAGCTTGGTGTTGGGCTTGCAGGCCGCCGCCCAGGCGTCCAGGTCGGCCAGCGGCGGGTAGTCCACCTCCACACCGAAGCGCTTGAAGTACTTGTCGAACAGGCTGATGGTCGAACCGAACACGCTGCGCGACACCAGCACATGGTCGCCGGCGCTGCACAGGCTCATCACCATGGCGAGGATGGCGGCCATACCGGAAGCGGTGGCGACCGCCTGCTCGGCCCCTTCCATTGCGGCAATGCGCTCCTCGAAAGTGCGCACCGTGGGGTTGGTATAGCGGGAGTAGACGTTGCCGGGCTGCTCGCCGGCGAAGCGCGCAGCGGCATCGGCCGCACTGCGGAACACATAGCTGGAGGACAGGAACAGCGCTTCGCTGTGCTCCGCCTCGGGGCTGCGGTACTGGCCGGCGCGCACGGCCAGGGTATCCGCCCCGGCCTCGCTCAGATCACTGTCCAGCCGGCCGGCATCCCATTCATTCAACATTGCTTTACACCTTGGGGTTGCGGCGCATTCGGCACGGCGACTGCGCCGCCGCCCGGGTGCGTCAGATCAGTTGTTGTACAGGTCGATGATCGCGTTGACAGCGTTCTGCTTGCTCTTGCTCAGGTCGTTGCGCGCCTGATCAATCCGCTGCAGGTAGGCCTCGTCCACGTCGCCGGTGACGTACTTGCCATCGAACACTGCGCAGTCGAACTCGTCGATCTTCACCTTGCCGCCGCCGACGGCGTCCTTGAGGTCTGCCAGATCCTGGTAGACCAGCCAGTCGGCGCCGATCAGCTCGGCCACCTGTTCGGCAGTGCGATTGTGAGCAATCAGCTCGTGGGCGCTGGGCATGTCGATGCCGTAGACATTCGGGTAGCGCACTTCCGGCGCCGCCGAGCAAAAGTAGACCTTCTTGGCGCCGGCGTCGCGGGCCATCTGAATGATCTGCTTGCAGGTGGTGCCGCGCACGATGGAGTCATCCACCAGCATCACGTTCTTGCCGCGGAATTCCAGGTCGATGGCGTTGAGCTTCTGGCGCACCGACTTCTTGCGCGCCGCCTGGCCGGGCATGATGAAGGTCCGGCCGATATAGCGGTTCTTCACGAACCCTTCGCGGAACTTCACTCCCAGGTGGTTGGCCAGCTCCAGCGCGGAGGTACGGCTGGTATCGGGAATCGGGATGATCACGTCGATGTCGTGGTCCGGGCGCTCGCGGCGGATCTTCTCGGCCAGCTTCTCACCCATGCGCAGGCGGGCCTTGTACACCGACACGCCGTCCATGATGGAGTCGGAACGCGCCAGGTAGACGTATTCGAAGATGCACGGGGTAAGGCGCGGATTCTGCGCGCACTGGCGGGTGAACAGCTTGCCGTCCTCGGTGATGAACACCGCTTCGCCTGGCGCCAGGTCGCGGATCAGCGAGAAGCCGAGCACATCCAGGGCAACGCTTTCCGAGGCGATCATGTACTCGACGCCTTCGTCGGTGTGACGCTGGCCGAAAACGATCGGGCGAATGCCATTCGGGTCGCGGAAGCCCACCAGGCCGTAGCCGGTGACCATGGCCACCACGGCATAACCACCCCGGCAGCGCTCATGCACCTTGGCGACGGCGGCGAAGATGTCCTCTTCGCTGGGGCGCAGCTTGCCGCGACGGGCCAGCTCGTGGGCGAACACGTTGAGCAGCACTTCGGAGTCGGAGTTGGTGTTCACGTGGCGCAGGTCAGCGGCGTAGATTTCTTCGGCCAACTGTTCCACGTTGGTGAGGTTGCCGTTGTGCGCCAGGGTGATGCCATACGGCGAGTTCACATAGAACGGCTGCGCCTCGGCGGAGCTGGAGCTGCCGGCGGTCGGGTAGCGGACATGACCGATGCCGATGTCGCCCACCAGCTCCTGCATGTGGCGCTGACGGAACACGTCGCGCACCAGGCCGTTTTCCTTGCGCATGTGCAGGTGACCGTTCTCGCAGGTCACGATGCCGGCGGCATCCTGACCGCGGTGCTGGAGCACGGTAAGCGCGTCATACAGCGCCTGATTGACGTTCGACTTGCCGACGATACCGACGATGCCACACATGTGACGCAACCTCACTCATGAATCATGGAGGGAGCCGGAGCTCCCGTTCTGGGGTCCATTCCCGCCTCGCCGCAGTCGCGCGAAACGGAAGAGGGCCCTATCGACCAGCCGCGCCGAACTGCTGCGCGGCGGCTGAACCTTCGATCATCCACTGACCGACATTGTTGAGGATCAGGTTCTTGGACCAGTCCGCCACCATCAGGAAATGCGGCACCAGGGACGACTCTCGCCACCAACTGTCCTGCTGCACCGGCGCCAGGCTCAACAGGCCGACCAGAACCACCACCAGCAGGGCGCCGCGGGCCACACCGAAAACCATGCCCAGCAGGCGATCGGTCCCCGTCAGGCCCGTGGCGCGCACCAGCTCGCCGAGCAGGAAACTGATCAGCGCACCGACCAGCAGCGTGGCCACGAACAGGATGCCGCAGGCAGCGATGATGCGCGCCGACGGCGTTTCGATGAAATCGCCAAGGTGCTCGGCCAACGCGCCGCCGAACAGCCAGGCAACGGCACCGGCGACAATCCAGATGACCAGGGACAAGGCTTCTCTGACGAAGCCGCGCTTGAGACTGATCAGTCCGGAGACAAGGATGATGGCGATGATTGCCCAATCGACCCAGGAGAACGACACGGTGATACAGGCCAGCGAGGAAAAGGGGCGCGCATTTTAACAGAGCTGTTGGCCAGCGGTAAGCCGCGCCCTTGGGCAATGAACTTCAGCCACGCTCGGGCTGGAAGCGCACCACGATGCCATCCAGCTTGTGCTGGCGGCGCAACTGATCGCGCAACCGGGTAGCCTCGGCGCGCTCGATGACTGGGCCGACAAACACCCGGTTCTTGCCCTCGAAGGTGCGCACATAGGCGTTGTAGCCCTGTTCACGCAGGGTTTTCTGCAGGGCCAGGGCATTGGCGCGGTTGCTCAGGCTGGCCAACTGCACACTCCAGGTCACCGGCAGGTTGTTAGCATCCAGACGCGCTTCGGGCGCCTTGCGTGCGGCTGGCGCCGGATCGGCGGAGGGCGTCACCGGCTTTGGGACAGCCTGCCGCTGGTCGGAGGCAGCCGGCTCAGGCAGCGGCAGAGAACCGATGGGAGCGGAAGGCGCCGCCGGTACCGGCTCGTCCGGCAGCGGGTCGGGAACGGCGACCGGCGCAGTGCGGATGTCAGGCAGCGCGGGCATCGACGGCATGGGCGGGGCCTCGACGCGCACATGCCGCAGCTCGTCCTCGCGGGTCAGCAACATGGGCAGGAAGATCACCGCCAGCGCCACCAGCACCAGCGCACCCACGATTCGTTGCTTGAGTCCCCGGTCCAGCAAAGCCATCTCACACTCCTCGGTTCAGCGCGAAGCGCGATCAGGCATCTTCGCGTCGAGCCTGGCCAAGCCATTCCAGGGCTTCGGCCACGCAGTAGAACGATCCGAACACCAGCACCTCGTCGTCCTCACCCGCCTGGCCGCACTGGGCATCCAGCGCCGCGGCGATCGAAGGGTAACTGGCGGCCTGCGCACCACGGGCCTGCAGCGCAGCCGCCAGCGCAGCGCCGCTGCGGGTACGCACCGTGGGCAGATCGGCCACGGCCCAGTGGTCGACCTTGGCGAGCAGCGGGTCCAGCACACCCTCCAGGTCCTTGTCGGCCAGCAAGCCGAACACGGCCAGGCGGCGACCGTTGCAACGCTCCAGCCGCTCGGCCAGATAGGCGGCGGCGTGGGGATTATGGCCGACATCCAGCAGCAGCGACACGCTTCGCCCCTGATAGCGAAGCGCACGGCGATCCATGCGACCAGTGACACGCGCTTCGCGCAGCGCCTGCTTCAGGCGCTCCGGCTGCCACGGCTGATCGAGCAATGCGTAGGCCTGCAGCGCCAGCGCGGCGTTCTGCATCGGCAGGCTCAACAGGGGAATCTCCTGCAGTGTCAGGGCTGCACCCCGTGCGTCCCTGCCCCGCCACTCCCAGTCGCTGGCTCGAATGCTCAGGTCGAAATCGCGGCCGCGCAGCCAGAAAGGTGCACCCAGGGCGTGCGCACGCTGCTCAAGCACGGCCGGAGGCTGGGGGTCCCCGCACAGGGCAGGTTTGCCGGCGCGAAAGATGCCCGCCTTCTCGACGGCCACCGATTCGCGGGTGTTACCCAGCCATTCGCTGTGATCAACGGCGATGCTGGTCACCAGCGCCAGGTCGGCATCCACCAGGTTGACGGCATCCAGGCGGCCGCCCAAGCCCACCTCGAGCACGGCGAAGTCCAGCGCCGCACGCTCGAACAGCCAGAAGGCGGCCAGCGTGCCCATCTCGAAGTAGGTCAGGGAAATCTCGCCACGTGCCTGCTCCACTGCCTCGAAGGCGGCGCAGAGGTCGGCATCGCCGGCGTCCTGACCATTGATGCGCACCCGCTCGTTGTAACGCAGCAGGTGCGGCGAACTGTACACACCTACGCGGTGCCCCTGCGCGTGCAGCAGCGAAGCCAGCAACGCACAGGTGGAGCCCTTGCCGTTGGTGCCGGTGACCGTGATCACCGTCGAGGCGGGGCGTCCCAGACCCAGACGCCGAGCTACCTCGCCGGCACGCTCCAGCCCCATGTCGATGGCACTGGGGTGCAGCTGTTCGAGGTAGCTCAGCCAGTCGGCAAGCGTCTTCATGCGTAGCGAGGCACTTCCACCGGGGTCGGCTGGTGAGTGAACTGGGCGAGCAGGCGCGCCAGGCGCGCGCGCAGTTCATGGCGCGGGATGATCAGGTCGATGGCACCGTGGGCCAGCAGGAACTCGCCGCGCTGGAAGCCTTCCGGCAGCTTCTCGCGCACGGTCTGTTCGATCACGCGCGGGCCGGCGAAGCCGATCAGGGCGCGCGGCTCGCTGACGATGACGTCGCCGAGCATGGCCAGGCTGGCGGACACGCCGCCGTAGACCGGATCGGTCAGCACCGAGATGAACGGAATGCCTTCCTCGCGCAGGCGCGCCAGCGCCGCCGAAGTCTTGGCCATCTGCATCAGGGAAATCAGGGCCTCCTGCATGCGCGCGCCACCGGAGGCGGAGAAGCAGACGAAGGGAATGCGCTGCTCCAGGGCCACGTTGGCGGCACGCACGAAGCGCTCACCAACGATCGAGCCCATGGAGCCACCCATGAAGGAGAACTCGAACGCCGCCGCCACGATCGGCATGCCTTGCAGCTGGCCACGCATGGCCACCAGGGCGTCCTTCTCGCCGGTGTCGCGCTGGGCGGCGGTCAGGCGGTCCTTGTACTTCTTGCTGTCGCGGAACTTCAGACGGTCCACCGGCTCCAGGTCGACGCCCAGCTCTTCGCGGCCTTCCGGATCCAGGAACATGTCCAGGCGGGTGCGCGCATTGATGCGCATGTGGTGGTCGCACTTGGGGCAGACGTCCAGGTTCTTTTCCAGCTCGGGCTTGTACAGCACCGCATCGCAGGAGGGGCACTTGTGCCACAGACCTTCCGGAACCGAGCTCTTCGTAACCTCGGAACGCATGATCGAAGGGATCAGCTTGTCTACCAGCCAGTTGCTCATCGTTGTTCTCCGCAGCTTCGATACCCGAGGCGCCGGGCGCCTGGGGCGAATTCTCAGTATTTGCCGGCGCCAGCCCAGGTCCACCCCGGGCCTCGGCACTGCCGACGACTGGAGCTAATGACGGCGGCGCCATCACGCTCGTCACATGCGGTCGCCAACCCCGCGCACGCGCCGGATGAACGCCGCCACTTTCGCAGCGTCCTTGATTCCCTTGGCCGCCTCCACACCGCCACTGACATCCACCCCATACGGACGCACCGAAGCGATGGCTTCAGTCACATTGTCGGGCGTCAGCCCACCGGCCAGGATCAGCGGCATGGGCAGGTCGGCGGGGATAAGGCTCCAGTCGAAGCGCTCGCCGGTGCCTCCCGGCACACCGGGCACATAGGCATCCAGCAGGATCGCCCGGGCGCCAGCAAAGCGTCTTGCTTCCGCGTGCAGGTCGTCACCCGGGCGCACGCGCAGCGCCTTGAACCAGGGGCGACCATGCCCTTCGCATTGTTCCGGCGTTTCATCACCATGGAACTGCAGGACATCCAGCGGCACGGCATCCAGCACTTCGCCAATGAAACAGCGGCTGGCGTTGACGAACAGGCCGACGCTGGTCACGAACGGCGGCAGGGCGGCGAGGATGGCGCGCGCCTGGCGCACATCGACGGCGCGCGGACTCTTGTCGTAGAACACCAGCCCGATGGCGTCGGCGCCCGCCTCGGCGGCGACCAGAGCGTCTTCGATACGGGTAATCCCACAGATCTTGCTGCGAACGACCACGATTGGCTCCTCTGAACAGGGGCTGGATGTTAGCAGAGTGGCCCTGCGGCAGCGACCGGTGTCACTCGGGCAGCGCAGAGAGGAAATGCGGGCCCAGATAACGCTGCGGCAACTCGAATTCCTCCGGGTACTCGACCCGCACCAGATACAACCCGTAGGGATGCGCCGTAACGCCCCCGGCACGCCGGTCCCGGGCAGCCAGGATCTCGCTGACCCACTCCACCGGGCGCTCGCCGGCGCCGATGGTCATGAGCACACCGGCGAAATTGCGCACCATGTGGTGCAGGAAGGCATTGGCGCGTACATCCAGCACGATGAAGCGGCCGTGCTCGATGACGTTCAGGTGATGAACTGTCTTGATCGGCGACTTGGCCTGGCACTGCACGGCACGAAACGAAGTGAAGTCATGGGTGCCGACCAGCAGCGCGGCCGCTTCGCGCATGCGCTGCACGTCCAGTGGCCGGTGGTTCCAGGTGACCTCCTCGGCCATATGGGCGGGACGCACCGGGTCGTTGTAGATCACGTAGCGGTAACGGCGCGCACACGCCTTGAAGCGCGCGTGAAAGTCGGCCGGCATGACCTTGGCCCAGCAGACACTGATATCCCCCGGCAGGTTGGCGTTGGCCCCCATCACCCAGGCCTGCAACGGTCGCTCGACCGCCGTATCGAAATGCACCACCTGGCCGCTGGCATGCACAGACGCATCCGTGCGGCCGGCACACTGCAGGCTAACCGACTCGGCGGCCACCCTGCCCAGGGCGCGCTCCAGCGCTTCCTGGACGGAAGGCACACCGGCACCCTGCCGCTGCCAGCCGCGATAACGCGAACCTTTGTACTCCACACCAAGGGCAATCCTGTAAACGCCAGCGGCAGCCGTTTCGGCTGCCGCTGGCGGTACTGCTACTGCTTGTTTCATCGATCAGCTCAGGCGGGCCATCAGCTCCCGCGCTTCGTTCTTCTGACTGTCGTCACCCTCACCCAGCACCTCATCAAGGATGTCGCGAGCGCCCTCGCTGTCACCCATGTCGATGTAGGCTCGCGCCAGGTCGAGCTTGGTGGCGGTTTCATTGGTACCGGAGAGGAAATCGAAGTCCTCGTCATCTTCCAGCGGCCCCAGGTCCGTGATGTCGAAAGGCGGCGGCTCGACGGCAGGCATCTCCAGCTCATCGGTAAGCGTATCGAGCTGAGCATTCACACGCTCCAGCTCGGCTTCGAAATCATCCACCGCGGACGGCTCCGGCTCGTCACCGGACAGCAGCTGCTCGGCCTCCGCCAGGGACAGGTCGAAGTCCTCCGGCAGGGTCGACAGTTCGTTATCGCGCGCCGGCGGCTCAATGGCATCCAGGGTCGGCAGCTCGAACTCGGGAAGATCATCTTCATTCTCGACTTCGTCTTCGCCGACCAGCGACTCGAACGGATCGTCCAGGGTGAACTCCAGATCGGCCAGCGTTTCCTCAGCGGCCGGCTCGGCGATCGGCGCCACAGCTGTCGGAACAACCGGTTCGGTCACGTTCAGGGCGGGCTCGCTATCCAGCTGAAGGTCGAAGTCGAGGTCGTCATAGGCCGGCAACGGCTTGTCGAGGTCTTCCGCGACATTCGGAGTAGCCAGCGCCGGGGAAACCTGCAGCTCATCGTCGAAGCTCAACTCGTCGAGGCTGGGGATCGCCTCTTCCGCATCCTGCCAGCCCGCCAGGGTCGTCGCTCCGGCAGTGGCGGCAACGGCCATCGCACCCGCTGTCGCCGGAGACACCGGCGCCTGGGCGATATCCGGGTAACGGCTCTTCAACTTGCGGATCTCGCTTTCGGCACCGCCGACTTCGCGCAACTCGGCTTCCTGGCGCTGGAAGCCGGCGCGATCACCCTGTTCGGCGAATACTTCCATCAGCTTGAGGCGCAGGTCGCGACGCTCCGGCTCCTCGTCCAGCGCATTGAGCAACAGCTCGGCAGCCTGGTTGAAGCGGCCATAGGCAATGTAGATGTTGGCCTCCCCCAGCACATCGGTGGCATCACCAGCCTTGCTGGCAGACTGACCGTTACGGGAAACGCCACCGAGATCATCGAAGCTGCTGCTGGGCAGCGCCAGTTCCTCGCTGAACGCCTGATCGTCGTCGCTCAGGCCCAGGCCTTCCTGCAGTTCGGCTTCCTTCATGGCGTTGCGACGCGACAGGGCCATCAGGGCCAGCAGCAGCGCCAGCAGGCTGCCGCCACCAATGGCGCCCAACAACAGCGGATCGGCAAGCAGGCGATCGACATAGCCTTGCAGGCCGGCGTCGCTTGCCGTGGACGGCTCTGCACTAGCGGCCGGCACGACGCTCTGAAGCACTTCAGCCGGCGCAGGGGCCGGCTGTTCATTGGCACTTTGCAGCGGCGCCTCGAAGGCGCCTGGAGCAGCATCAGTGGTCTGCGCCCCGTCCGATGGCTGCGGGGACGACTGCTGCGGCGCCGAATTCTGCTGCTGCAGCTCGGGCGACTGCTCGGCCGCAGGAGTCGCAGTCACCTCGGGCGCCTGCTGAGCGGCCTGCTCCTCTTCCGCCAGACGAGCCTGGAGACGCGCCAGCTGGCTGTCCTTCAGTTCGATAAGGCGCTGCAGCTTGTCCAGCTGGCTCTGCAGATCCCCCATGCGCCCTTCAAGCTCCGCGCTGGCGCGCCGGGAGGTATCCAGATTTTCCTGAGCCACTGCGAGTTTGTCGGCCAGAGCGCTGCCGGCATCCTGACCTTCGGCAGATTTACCCTCGGTACCGGCGACCAGTCGCAGGCTGTCCCCGAGCTCCACGCGCTCCGGTGCAGGGCCCGCAACGGTGCGACGGGTGGCATCCAGCTGACGCGCGCCGCCAGCCAGGCTGCGCGCCTGCCGCCAGGCCTGCCAGGCTGCATTCTGCTCGGCCACCAGGGCAATTGCTTCGCGGCGGGTACGAGCCGCTATCTGCTGCTCGTCGGGCAGGCGCAACACCTGGCCGGTCTTGAGCAGGTTGATGTTGTCATTGATGAAGGCGCCCGGGTTCAGATCCTGAATGGCCAGCATGGTCTGCTGCACGGTGGCGCTGCCACGCTGGTGGCGACTGGCAATTTCCCAGAGCGTATCCTGGGCGACCGTGCGGTATTCGCTCTGCGGCTCAGCCTGGGCGACCACCGGCCGCACAGTGGACGGGGCGGTACGGGCAGGCTGAACCCTGGGCGCCGGTTGGCTCTGGCTCTGCGACTGGGGAGCCGGTGCGGCAAGCGCCAGCTGCGGCGCGACATCCGCCGTGTTCTGCGGGTTGTAGAGCGGCGGATCCAGCAGAACGGTGTACTCGCGAAGCGCGCGACCGCTCGGCCAGTTCACCTCGACGAGGAAGTTCAGGTAAGGCTCGCGCACCGGCTTGCTGGAACTGATGCGAATGATGCTCTTGCCCTGGGCATTGATGACCGGGGAAAACTGCAGATCGTTCAGGAAGAACGGGCGATCGACCCCTGCCCTGTGGAACTCATCCGCCGAGGCCAACGCCGGCATCACTTCCGCCGGGGACAGACCACGAACATCCAGCAGTTCGATTTCCGCAACCAAAGGCTGATTCAGGGCCGATTGCAGAGAGATTTCCCCCAACCCCAGCGCATTCGCGACTCCGGAAGAAAAGGCCGAAGCAGCTGCAATTGCCAGCACCAGTTTGCGAATCCGAGCCATATTGGTTTCCTTGTACTTTCCCTCTGGCGGCAAGGAGGCGCATACGCCTCTATCACCCGAGCGAGGCCGGCTTCCTGTCTCGACCTAGCGTCAAGTGGGTTAAGCCCTTGAAAATTTCGGTAAGTATCTTTGACGGGTATCGTTTTATCAACAACCCAGCCTAGGACACCTCGTTCATTGCGGAACCTTTCCGGACGTTATCGGACGCAATCCACAAATCGACGCGCGCGGCCTCACCAGCCATTCCTACCGCAGTCGAACTCCGCCCGTATGACCCGAATAAACACACAGGTTTAAAGCAGAACGCCACGGGCAAGCCGTGGCGTTCTGCAAACATGGTTGGCGAATCAGCGCTCCAGCAGGATACGCAGCATGCGACGCAGCGGTTCGGCCGCGCCCCACAGCAGCTGGTCGCCCACCGTGAAGGCGCCCAGGTATTGGGAGCCCATGTTCAGCTTGCGCAGACGACCCACCGGAACGTTCAGCGTGCCGGTGACCGCGGTCGGGCTCAGCTCGCGCATGGACTGCTCGCGGTGGTTGGGTACCAGCCGCACCCACGGATTGTGCTGGCTGATCAGCCCTTCGATGTCCGACAGCGGCACATCCTTGTTGAGCTTGATGGTCAGCGCCTGACTGTGGCAGCGCATGGCACCGATGCGCACGCACAGGCCATCCACCGGGATCGGGTTCTTGTTGCGACCGAGGATCTTGTTGGTCTCGGCCTGGCCCTTCCACTCTTCGCGGCTCTGGCCATTGGGCAGCTCCTTGTCGATCCAGGGGATCAGGCTACCGGCCAGCGGCACGCCGAAGTTGTCCACCGGGAAGGCTTCGCCGCGCATGGCCTCGGCCACCTTGCGGTCGATATCGAGGATGGCGCTGGCCGGATTGGCCAGCTCCTCGGCGACTGCGCCGTGGATGGTGCCCATCTGCTTGATCAGCTCGCGCATGTTCTGCGCGCCGGCGCCGGAGGCAGCCTGGTAGGTCATGGCGCTCATCCACTCCACCAGCCCAGCTTCGTAAAGGCCACCGAGGGCCATCAGCATCAGGCTGACGGTGCAGTTGCCGCCGATGTAGTTCTTGACGCCGGCGTCCAGCTGCTGGTCGATGACCCGGCGGTTGACCGGATCCAGGACGATGACCGCGTCATCGGCCATGCGCAACGTCGAGGCGGCGTCGATCCAGTAGCCCTGCCAGCCGGCTTCGCGCAGCTTGGGATACACCTCGCTGGTGTAGTCGCCACCCTGGCAGGTGAGGATCACATCGAGGGTCTTGAGTTCATCGAGGCTGTAGGCGTCCTTCAGCGGCGCGATGTCCTTGCCGATCTCGGGGCCCTGGCCGCCGACATTGGAGGTAGTGAAGAACACCGGCTCGATCAGGTCGAAGTCCCGCTCTTCACGCATGCGCTGCATGAGCACGGAACCCACCATGCCACGCCAGCCGATCAGACCTACACGTTTCATCTTTGTAACTACACCCTCGAAATAGGAAAGTGGGCCGCCGCCCGCAGGCGGCAGGCCGGTGAGATTACAGGTTCCGCAGCGCCGCGACTACTGCGTCACCCATTTCGCGGGTACCGACCTTGGTGCAGCCTTCCGACCAGATGTCACCCGTGCGCAGCCCCTGGTCCAGCACCAGGCTGACCGCTTGCTCGATGGCATCGGCGGCAGCCGTTTCGGCGAAGCTGTAGCGCAGCATCATGGACACCGAGAGGATGGTGGCCAGCGGGTTGGCAATGCCCTTGCCGGCGATATCCGGCGCGGAGCCGTGGCAGGGCTCGTACATGCCCTTGTTGTTGGCGTCCAGCGACGCCGACGGCAGCATGCCGATGGAACCGGTGAGCATGGAAGCCTCGTCCGACAGGATGTCGCCGAACATGTTGTCGGTGACGATCACGTCGAACTGCTTGGGGGCGCGCACCAGTTGCATGGCGGCATTGTCGACGTACATGTGCGACAGCTCGACCTGCGGGTAATCCTTGGCCACTTCCTCGACCACTGCGCGCCACAGCTGGCTGGAAGCCAGGACGTTGGCCTTGTCCACCGAGCAGAGCTTCTTGTTGCGCACCATGGCCATGTCGAAGCCGACCTTGGCGATGCGACGGATCTCGCTTTCGCTGTACGGCAGGGTGTCGTAGGCCTTGCGCTCGCCGTTGGCCAGGGTCTCGGTGCCGCGCGGGGCGCCAAAGTAGATACCGCCGGTCAGCTCGCGAACGATGAGGATGTCCAGGCCTGCGACCACTTCGGGCTTCAGGGTCGAGGCGGCGGCCAGTTGCGGATAGAGCAGCGCCGGGCGCAGGTTGCCGAACAGGCCCAGCTGCGAACGGATCTTCAGCAGGCCACGCTCGGGACGGATGGCCGGATCGATGGTGTCCCACTTCGGACCGCCCACGGCGCCGAGCAGGATGGCGTCGGCCTGGCGGGCGCGCTCCAGGGTCTCGTCGGCCAGCGGCACGCCGTACTTGTCGATGGCCGCACCGCCCAGCTCGTCATAGTTCAGTTCGAACGCCAGGTTGTACTTCTCGTTGGCCAGCTGCAGGACCTTGACGGCCTCGGCCATGATTTCCGGGCCGATGCCGTCGCCCGGGAGAACCAGAATCTGCTTGCTCATTGCATTCCTCTATTTTTTGTAGGGTGGATAACGGCCATCGGCCTTATCCACCGGAATCCTCTGGTGGAAAACGCTGCGCGATTTTCCAACCTACCTGCACGCTCGCTTACTTGATCGCGCCGAACAGCCAGGGCTGAGCCTGCCGGTGTTTACTCTCGAACGCCTTGATCGCGTCGGCGTCCTGCAGGGTCAGGCCGATGTCGTCCAGCCCGTTGAGCAGGCAGTGCTTGCGGAAGGCGTCGATCTCGAAGCGGTACTGCACGCCATCCGGGCGAGTCACGGTCTGGGCCTGCAGGTCGACGGTGAGCTGGTAGCCCTCGGTGGCTTCCGCCTGCTGGAACAGCGCATCGACCTCTTCTTCCTTCAGCACGATCGGCAGCAGGCCGTTCTTGAAGCTGTTGTTGAAGAAGATGTCGGCGAAGCTCGGCGCGATGATGGTGCGGAAGCCGTACTCGTCCAGCGCCCAGGGCGCGTGCTCGCGGGACGAACCGCAGCCGAAGTTCTCGCGGGCCAGCAGCACGCTGGCGCCCTGGTAGCGCGGGAAGTTGAGCACGAAGTCCGGGTTTACCGGACGCTTCGAGCAGTCCTGGTTCGGCTGGCCGACGTCCAGGTAGCGCCACTCGTCGAACAGGTTGGGGCCAAAGCCGGTACGCTTGATCGACTTGAGGAATTGCTTGGGAATGATCTGGTCGGTGTCGACGTTGGCGCGATCCAGCGGGCAGACCAGGCCGGTATGTTGGGTAAAGGCTTTCATGTCTATGTCCTCAGGCCTGGAGCAGTTCGCGAACGTCGATGAAGTGGCCGGTCACCGCGGCGGCGGCGGCCATCGCCGGGCTCACCAGGTGGGTACGGCCGCCGGCGCCCTGGCGCCCTTCGAAGTTGCGGTTGGAGGTGGAGGCGCAATGCTCGCCGCTGCCCAGCTTGTCCGGGTTCATGGCCAGGCACATGGAGCAGCCCGGCTCGCGCCACTCGAAGCCGGCTTCGATGAAGATCTTGTCCAGCCCTTCTTTCTCGGCCTGCTGCTTGACCAGGCCGGAACCCGGCACCACCAGCGCCTGCTTGACGTTGGCGGCAACCTTGCGACCCTTGGCCACTTCGGCGGCGGCACGCAGGTCCTCGATGCGCGAGTTGGTGCAGGAGCCGATGAACACGCGGTCCAGCTTGATCTCGGTGATCGGCTGGTTGGCGGCCAGGCCCATGTACTTGAGGGCGCGCACGATGGAGTCGCGCTTGACCGGATCGGCCTCGGCCGCCGGGTCCGGCACGCGCTGATCGACCGCCAGGACCATTTCCGGCGAGGTGCCCCAGCTGACCTGCGGCTTGATGTCTTCGGCCTGCAGCTCGACCACGGTGTCGAACTGCGCATTGGCGTCGGACACCAGGCCCTTCCACAGCGCCACGGCAGCCTCCCAGTCGGCGCCCTTCGGCGCGTAGGGACGGCCTTCGACATAGGCGATCGTCTTCTCGTCCACCGCCACCATGCCGACCCGGGCACCGGCCTCGATGGCCATGTTGCACAGGGTCATGCGGCCTTCCATGGACAGGTCGCGGATGGCGCTGCCGGCGAACTCCAGGGCGTGGCCATTGCCGCCGGCGGTGCCGATCTTGCCGATGATGGCCAGCACGACGTCCTTGGCGGTGACACCGAACGGCAGCTTGCCTTCGACGCGCACTTGCATGTTCTTCATCTTCTTGGCGACCAGGCACTGGGTGGCCAGCACATGCTCGACCTCCGAGGTGCCGATGCCGTGGGCCAGCGCGCCGAAGGCGCCGTGGGTGGAAGTGTGCGAGTCGCCGCAGACCACGGTCATGCCCGGCAGGGTGGCGCCCTGCTCCGGGCCGATTACGTGGACGATGCCCTGGCGGACATCATTCATCTTGAATTCGAGGATGCCGAAATCGTCGCAGTTCTCGTCGAGGGTCTGAACCTGGATGCGCGACACCTCGTCGGCGATGGCTTCCAGTCCGCCCTGGCGCTCGGCTCGGGTGGTCGGCACGTTGTGGTCCGGGGTGGCGATGTTGGCGTCGATGCGCCACGGCTTGCGACCGGCCAGGCGCAGGCCTTCGAAGGCCTGGGGCGAGGTCACTTCGTGGAGGATATGACGGTCGATGTAGATCAGCGACGAACCATCGTCGCGGCGCTTGACCTCATGCATCTCCCAGAGCTTGTCATAAAGGGTTTTGCCAGCCATCGGACTCTTCCTCATCGGTTGCTCATGCGGGGTGCTATGCCCCTTGCACGTATGGGGGCGATGCTAGGGGCTTGTCATGAATTACTCAAATTCATATTTTTCATTCACTGAATTCCCCAACGGAATACCAGCCCCCCCTTTTCCTACCGGATACCCACGATGGACCTCGCCACCCTCAACGCCTTCATCGCCGTCGCGGAGAGCGGCAGCTTCTCCCTCGCCGGCGAGCGCCTGCACCTGACGCAGCCCGCGGTCAGCAAGCGCATCTTTGCCCTGGAGCAGCAACTGGAGGTGCGCCTGTTCGACCGTCTCGGACGAGAGGTCGGGCTCACCGAGGCCGGGCGCGCGCTGCTGCCGCGCGCCTACCGCATCCTGGGCGAACTGGACGACACCCGCCGCGCCCTGGCCAACCTCAATGGCGAGGTGAGCGGGCGCCTGACCCTGGCCACCAGCCACCACATCGGCCTGCATCGCCTGCCCCCGGTGCTGCGCGAATTCACCCGCCGCTATCCGGCGGTCAGCCTGGACATCCGCTTTCTGGATTCCGAAGTGGCCTACGAGGACGTCTTGCAGGGCCGCGCCGAGCTGGCGGTGATTACCCTGGCGCCTGAAGCCCGCACGCCGGCAGCCCGGACGCCGGATACCCGCGCCCCGCTGCGCGCCGTTCCCATCTGGGAAGACCCGCTGGACTTCGTCGCCGCCCCGGACCACCCGCTGGCGCGCAACGGCGCTCTGACATTGGCGGACGTGGCCGCCCATCCGGCGGTTTTTCCCGGGGCGCACACCTTCACCCACCGAATCGTGCATAGACTGTTCGAGGTAGCCGGCCTGACACCTCAGGTCGCCATGAGCACCAACTACCTGGAAACCATCAAGATGATGGTATCCATCGGCCTGGCCTGGAGCCTGCTGCCACGCACCATGCTGGACGATCAGGTCGTGCGGCTGACGCTGCCCGGGCCGCAACTGAGTCGACGACTGGGTTATGTGCTGCACACGGAGCGCACCCTGTCGAATGCCGCCCGCGCCTTCATGGCGCTGCTGGATGCCCAGCACGGACAAGGGAACGAACCGCAGTCCGTCTGAACGGATCTACCCGGGGCAAAAAATGCACAGCCGTTCCGGGCAGGGAGGTCAGGAAACGGAGAATATGGGTGGGCGTTTATGTGGTTGACGATAAGTGAGCGCACCATGCTGACCCAGAATGCCGGAGCGGACGCACCACCCCACGACAACGGGGTGCTGGAAGCGGCACTGGACTGCGCGCGACTTGGGATCTGGCTGTGGGATCCGACCTCCGGCCAGGTCAGCTGGGCCCACGGCACCCACCACCCTTTTGGCCTGCGCCAGGCACCGCCCTCCTCCGCGCGCCAGTACCTGCGCCTGATTCCTTCCCGCGAACGGATCCGCGCCTTGCGCTATTTCCGCCGCATCCTACGCGGCGAGATCCTGCCGCCGATGAC
The DNA here is from genome assembly GCF_000647775.1 of Pseudomonas sp. RL. NCBI lineage: Bacteria > Pseudomonadati > Pseudomonadota > Gammaproteobacteria > Pseudomonadales > Pseudomonadaceae > Pseudomonas > Pseudomonas sp. RL. Next base: position 55,354 of record NZ_JBOY01000042.1, read on the forward strand.
CCAGCACATACACTGGCCCGGTGGCGGCCATCACTGGCTGGAAATCGGCGCACGGATCCATGCCTTGCCCGACGGCCGCCTGCAGCTCACAGGGGTGGCCCGCGACATCACGCTGCACGCGGAACGCACCCCGCACGACGACATTTTCACCAAGGCGTTTCGCCAATCGCCGGACCCCATCGCCATCAGCGAACTGCGTTCGGGACGACTCGTCGAGATCAACAAGGGGTTCATCAGCACCTTCGGTTGGAGCCGGGAGCAGGCGATCGGCCGTACCTCGGAGGAGCTGAACCTGTGGGTCGATGCCCGGGAACGCGAGCGGATGGTCGAGCAGCTGGCCCGACATGGCAGCCTGCATGACTTCGAGGCGCGCCTGCGCCGGCGCGACGGCAGCATCGGCAACTTCTGCTTCTATGGCGCTCCGATCGAATTGCACGGGGCGCCCTGCCTGGTCACCACGGTGCGCGACGTTTCGCAACTGCGCGCTCAGGAGCTGGCCCTACGCGACAGCCGCGAGCGCCTGGCCCTGGCGCTGGAGTCGGCCAACCTGGGCACCTGGGAGTGGCATATACCCACCGACAACCTGCAGGGAACGCCTCGCGCCTTTGCCATGCACGGCCTCGCAGTCCCCGAGGCGGGCTGTGACTTCCGCACCTTTTTCCGAACCGTGCACGAGGAAGACCGGGAGAACCTGCGCCGCGCCTACCGCGGGCTGCTGACGGGCAGCGAAAGCGAATGTCGGCTGAGCTACCGCGCGCGCACGCCCAGCGGCGAGATACGCCACCTGGAAAGCACCGCGCGGCTGTACCGCGATGCCCAGGGTACGCCCTTGCGCATGACCGGCATCCTCAACGACATGACCAGCAGGGTGCTGTACGAACAGCGGCTGCGCGCCTCGGAAGAGAAATTCTCGACCCTGTTCCAGAGCAGCCCGGTGCCTATCTCGGTGTCCGAGCTGGAAAGCGGTCGGTTCGTGGACATCAACCCCAGCTTCAGCGAGGTCTTCGGCTGGCAGCCGGCCGAGATCATCGGCCAGTCCTCCCGCACGATAGGCTTCTGGGAGGACTCACAACGACGCAGCGAAGTGATCGGCGAACTGAACAGGAAGCGCGTCCTGGACGGCGCCCTGGCCCGCTTCCGCAGCAAGGACGGTCGCAGCATCACCTGTCTGATCTCCTGCCGCTACCTGGAGATGCACGGCGACTGCTACGTCGCCATCTCGTTCCACGACATCACCCGTCTGCAGCAGGCTACTCGCGCCCTGCAGGCCAGCGAGGAGAAGTTCGCCAAGGCGTTCCACTCCAGCCCCGACGCCATTTGCCTGCTGGAGCGGGACGGGCAGCGTTTCCTTGAGGTGAACGAAGGCTTTCGCCGACTGACCGGCTACACCCCGGAAGAAGTCACCGGTCGCAGCGTGGCTGATCTGCGGCTGCGGATCGATCCGCAGCAACGTCAGGAAATCCTCGACAGCATTGCCAGTACCGGCCGCCTGCCCCGCACCGAGGTTCATCTGCTGGATCGCGACGGCCGCGAGAAGTTCGCCGAGGTCTCGGTCGAGACCCTGCGCCTGGATGGTGGCGAATGCCTGTTGGTCACCGCCCGCGACATCAGCCAGCTCAAGGCCGCCCAGGCGCAAATCCAGCACCTGGCCTACCACGATCCACTGACCAACCTGCCCAACCGCGCCCTGCTGCTGGATCGCCTGACCCAGCAGATCGCCCTGCTCAACCGCCACAACCTGCGCGGCGCGGTGCTGTTCATCGACCTCGATCATTTCAAGCACATCAACGACTCGCTGGGCCACCCGGTCGGCGACGCGGTGCTCAAGATGCTGACCGCACGACTGGAAGCCAACGTCCGCCTGGAAGACACGGTGGCACGTCTGGGCGGCGACGAGTTCGTGGTGCTGCTGTCCGGCCTGGAGGGCAAGCGTGCCCAGGTGATCCGCCAAGTGCGCCAGGTGGCCGAGCAACTGCGCACGCACCTCGCCGAACCCATGGACGTCGAAGGCCATCCCCTGCAGGTCACCAGCAGCATCGGCGTGGCGCTGATCCCCGATCACGGCACCAGTCCCGACGACCTGCTCAAGCGCGCCGACATCGCCCTGTACCGCGCCAAGGACTCGGGACGCAACCGCCTGCACCTGTTCCGCAGCCGCATGCAGGAACAGGTGAGCGAACGACTGCGCATCGAGAACGACCTGCGCCAGGCCCTGCAGCGCCAGCAGTTCGAGGTACGCTTCCAGCCGCAGGTGGATGCCCGCAGCGGATGCATCGTCGGCGCCGAAGCCCTGCTGCGCTGGAACCACCCCGTTTACGGCATGCAATCCCCGGAATCCTTCATCCAGGTGCTCGAGGAAAGCGGCCTGATCCACGACGTCGGCCTATGGGTGCTCAACGAGGCCTGCCAGACCTGCGCCCGCTTGCTGGACGAGACGCTTATCCAGCGCGGCCGGTTCAGCCTGTGCGTCAACATCAGCCCCCGCCAGTTCCGCCACCCCGAGTTCTACGAGGGCATCGAGCGCTGCCTGAGCCGAAGCCGCCTGCCTGCTCATATGCTCAAGCTGGAGATCACCGAGAACGTGGCGATTCGCAACGTCGAAGACACCGTGAACAAGATGCAGCGCCTCAAGCGCCTGGGCATCGGCTTCGCCATGGACGACTTCGGGACCGGCTACTCGTCGCTCACCCAGCTCAAGCGTCTGCCGGTGGACGTGCTGAAGATCGATCAGTCCTTCGTGCGCGACGTGCCCCTCAACGGCAACGACAGCGAGATCATTCGCGCCATCATCGCCATGGCCAACAGCCTGGGCCTGCAGACCATCGCCGAGGGCGTGGAGCGCAGCGAGCAGTTGGACTTCCTGCGCGGCGAGAACTGTCAGTTGTACCAGGGTTACCTCTTCAGCCAGCCCCTGCCGCTGGCCGAGTTCCGCGAGGTACTGGCCCGCCCACCGCGCACGGGACAATAGGCCTGGGTTCGCCAGCTGCGTGCTGGCTCACAAAAACACCCACGTCCTGCACGGAAAAGAATCCGGTTTGCGGCTGCACTCGCAAGAATGGACCACTGGTGCTGGCAAAAAGCCTTTAGCTGTACCAGAATATTTATGCCTTGATGTGAGCGTGTCAGAAGTCACAACTTCTGCACGGATATAAACGAAGTTTGTTGATGAACTTAAAAACGCTGCCATTGTCAAACCTTGCGGTTTTGAGCCTTCAACATTCATTCCTAGAACTAGATCGGTGATCAGAAATGCGACCCATGAAACAGGCTATCTACTCCAGCCGTACCGCTGACAAGTTCGTTGTCCGTTTGCCCGACGGCATGCGCGATCGCATCGCCGAAGTGGCCCGTCTTCATCACCGCAGCATGAACTCCGAGATCATTGCCCGGCTTGAGCAGAGCATGCAGCAGGAGGCCTCGCTGAGCGACGATCTGGCACTGCGCCTGGACAGCCCCGAGCTGACCCTGAGCGAACGTGAGCTGCTGCAATGCTTCCGTCAACTGACCCGCCGCCAACAGAACGCCCTGGTTGCGCTGATTGCCAATGACATGGAAATGGCCGGCGGACAAACGCACTAAGCCTGCAACTTTCAGGCAATAAAAAACCGGCCTTAAGGCCGGTTTTTTATTGCCGTGCTTTTACATGAGGAACAGCGTTGCCAGTCCGAGGAAGATGAAGAAGCCACCACTGTCGGTCACGGCGGTAATCATCACACTGGCCCCCATCGCGGGATCACGCCCCATACGCGCCAGGGTGATCGGAATCAGCACGCCCATCAGCGCGGCCAGCAGCAGGTTGAGGGTCATGGCCGCCGTCATCACCAGGCCCAGCGACCAGCTGTCGTACAGCCACCAGGCCACCGCGCCGATCACCCCACCCCACAACAAGCCATTGGCCAAGCCGACGCCCAGCTCCTTGCGCAGCAACCAGGCGGCGTTGCCGGAGCCGAGTTGGTCCAGCGCCATGGCACGCACGATCATGGTGATGGTCTGGTTGCCGGAATTCCCACCGATGCCAGCCACGATGGGCATCAACGCGGCCAAAGCCACCAGCTTCTCGATGGCACCGTCGAACAGGCCGATGACTCGCGAGGCAACGAAGGCCGTGACCAGGTTCACCGCCAGCCAGGCCCAGCGGTTGCGCACCGACTTCCAGACCGAGGCGAAGATGTCTTCTTCTTCGCGCAGACCGGCCATGTTGAGGACTTCACTCTCGCTCTCCTCACGGATCAGGTCGACCATCTCGTCGATGGTCAGACGGCCGATCAGCCTGCCCCCCTTGTCGACGACCGGGGCGGAGACCAGGTCGTAGCGTTCGAAGGCCTGGGCGGCGTCGTAAGCGTCCTCGTCGGGGCTGAAGGTCACCGGATCATCGGCCATCACCTCGCCTACCTGGCGCTCCGGGTCATTGACCAGCAGACGCTTGAGCGGCAACACGCCCGTCAGGCGACCGTCGTAGTCGACCACGAACAGCTTGTCGGTATGCCCGGGCAGCTCCTTGAGACGGCGCAGGTAGCGCAGCACCACCTCCAGGCTGACGTCTTCACGAATGGTGACCATCTCGAAGTCCATCAGCGCGCCGACCTGGTCCTCCTCGTAGGACAGCACCGAGCGCATGCGCTCGCGCTGCTGCGCATCGAGGCTTTCCATCAGCTCGAGGACGACATCGCGCGGCAGTTCCGGCGCCAGGTCGGCCAGCTCGTCGACGTCCATTTCCCTGGCGGCGGCAAGCAGCTCGTGGTCTTCCATGTCAGCGATCAGGGTTTCCCGGACCGCATCGGATACTTCGAGGAGAATGTCGCCGTCACGCTCGGCCTTGACCAACTGCCAGACGGTCAGGCGCTCATCGAGCGGGAGGGCTTCGAGGATGTAGGCGATATCCGCCGGGTGCAGCTCATCCAGCTTGCGCTGCAACTCCGTCAGGTTCTGACGGCGCACCAGGTCATCGATGACCTCCTGGTTGCTGGCGTCCTGGCGATGGGCCAGGTTCTCGACCAGGCGATGCCGGTGCAGGAGATCGACTACCTGCGCGAGGCGGTCTTGCAGGCTGTCCTGGGTTTTCTTGACTTCTACTTCGGTCATTGACGCACTCCACCCCCACTGGCAGAGCGCGCCGAAGGGGGCCTTAGTCCATACGCGACAGGGCGAACGAGATTACGGATAAGTAACTACTGGGTAAGTCCATGGTGGGCGGATTTCCAAAACCCCTTCGGGGCGGAGCCGGGGATAATAGCACTGCCTGAGGCCGCTGCGCTCCACGGAAGTTCGATGGAGCCAGCAAAAAGTCAGGTCATTCACCGGATGCGTTTTGCGACGCGCCCACTTTGCAACAGGACACATGCCACGGGAGCAGGATTCCGCGTACCGACTACACTCGCCCCGCAAAAAAACGAAGGAGTAAAAAGCCATGCAGGGATTGCATGCATTGATCTGGGGAGTGCTGCTGGTTGGCGTGCCGCTGACCAGCCAGGGCGCGAACTACTACCGCTGCGTAGATGCTCAGGGTCGCGTGAGCTTCTCGGACCACGGCTGCCCGAACGGTGAAGCACTGCGCCTGCAGCCGGCGAACAGCCTGCCAGCCCCCTCTCCCCAGCCGCACCATCCGAACCGGGGCAAGGTCAGCGGCCAGGAGCAGGCGCTGCCCTGTGGCGGCCTGCTGAATGCCCAGGAACGACGCACCGCCATGGTCCGCCAGGAGATCCGCGCCGGCCTGAGCCGCGCCGACATCGAGAGCGCACTGGGAAAACCTGACAGGATCACCCGGAACCACGGCCTGACCCGCTATCAGTACACGGACAGGAAGGGCGGCACGCGCACCGTTCGGTTCGACGAGCACGGTTGCGTGATGGCAGGAGGCTGAAAAGCAAAAAGCCCGCATTGCTGCGGGCTTCTCAATGTGGCGGACTCAGGAGGATTCGAACCTCCGACCGCTCGGTTCGTAGCCGAGTACT
>NZ_JBOY01000043.1:0-9188 GCF_000647775.1 Pseudomonas sp. RL
CGCCTGCAGCAGGGCGAGGCCGGCTGGCGGGTGAGCCTGGCCGATGGGCGCGAACTGCAGGCGCCGCTGCTGGTGGCCGCCGATGGCGCCAATTCGGCGGTGCGCCGCATGGCCGGTTGCCAGACCCGCGAGTGGGACTATTTCCACCACGCCATCGTCACCAGTGTGCGTTGCGCCGACGAGCACGGACTGACCGCCTGGCAACGCTTCACCGACGACGGCCCGCTGGCCTTCCTGCCGCTGGACCGCGACGGCGACCGCCACTGGTGCTCGATCGTCTGGTCGTGCACCCCGGGCGAGGCCGAGCGGCTGATGGTGCTGGACGAGCCGGCCTTCCGTGCAGAGCTGGGCAAGGCGTTCGAGTCCCGCCTGGGCGAGGTGCTGGAGGTCGATCCGCGTGTCTGCATCCCGCTGCGCCAGCGTCACGCCAAGCGTTACATCGCGCCGGGGCTGGCCTTGATCGGTGACGCCGCGCACGTCATTCATCCCCTGGCCGGACAGGGCGTGAACCTGGGATTCCTGGATGCCGGCGTGCTGGCCGAGGAGTTGCTCAAGGCGCGGGCGCGAGGCGAAGCCCTGCACAGCGAGCGCGTGCTGGCCCGCTTCGAGCGCCGGCGCATGCCCTACAACCTGGCGATGATGGCGTCCATGGAAGGCTTCGAGCGGCTGTTCCAGGCCGACTTGCCGGCGCTGCGCTGGCTGCGCAACGCCGGTCTGCGTCTGGCCGACCGTCATCATCTGCTCAAGTCGCTGTTCGTGCGTCAGGCCCTGGGCCTGGACGGCGACCTGCCGGAGCTGGCGCGGGGCTGAGCCTTACCAGCTCAGCAGATCGCTGCCGAAGGTGATCATGTAACCGGCGGTGCCCAGGATCGCAAACTGGGCACTGACGCGCCGGTACTGATAGCCGAGCGCCGGAATCACGCCGACGCCAACGCCGTCCCGGTTGACCGGGATCTTGTCCTCGTACTCGCCCTTGTAGCCCAGCAGTGGGCCGGCGGTCAGCTTGGCGTAGAGGCCAGGCACCTGCTCGTCGAACGACCAGCGCCGGCCCACGTAAAAGTACTGGCTGGGCTGATGGTAGGAGTTGTGGAACCACATGGCTCCGGCCAGCCAGCGGTCTGGATTTTCCACCTCCAGGCCGAACAGGTCGGGCGTGTCATTGTGAAGGGGATCCGGCTTCCAGTGGTGAACGTAGGGGCCGTAGTGAAGGCTCAGCACATGGGAAGCCTGAGCCTCGGCGCCCAGTGCGCCCAGGGCGATGAGCGCGCAGGCGGCGCGAATAACAGAATGTTGCAAGGGACAGCCTTACTGCAGGAAACAAAAGGGGCGTCGGCGAACCGCTGACGCGGGGCGGGGCCGACTGCAATATCCGCACCACGCGAGTGGTATTTACCTGCGGCGAAACCGCGCGTTGTGGTGATAAGTGATAGTCACTATCATCTGGGGCAATTTCCTACCAAAACGAGAGGCATTGCCATGCGGGTCAGTAACGCGCTGTTTGCCACCCTGGCGCTGGGTGTCTGGATCGGTCAGGCCCAGGCCGCCGAGGATGTGGTGGTCTACTCCTCGCGCATCGACGAGTTGATCAAGCCGGTGTTCGACGCCTACACCCAGGAAACCGGTGTGAAGGTCAAGTTCATCACCGACAAGGAAGCTCCTCTCATGGCGCGCATCAAGGCCGAAGGCGCCAACACGCCGGCCGACCTGTTGCTCACCGTGGATGCCGGCAACCTCTGGCAGGCCGAGCAGATGGGCATCCTGCAGCCGCTCAAGTCCGATGTGGTGGCCGCCAACATCCCGCCCCAGTACCGCGCTTCCAGTGGTGCCTGGACCGGCCTGTCGCTGCGCGCGCGGACCATTGTCTACTCCACCGAGCGGGTCAAGCCGGGCGAGCTGAGCACTTATGAGGCGCTGGCCGACGAGAACTGGGAAGGCCGCCTGTGCCTGCGCACCAGCAAGAAGGTGTACAACCAGTCGCTGACCGCCACCCTGCTGGAAACCCACGGCGCGAAGAAGACCGAGCAGATCCTCACCGGCTGGGTCAACAACCTGGCTACCGACGTGTTCTCCGACGACAACTCGGTGATCAACGCCATCGACGCCGGCCAGTGCGACGTGGGTATCGTCAACACCTACTACTTCGGTCGCCTGCATGCGCAGAACCCGGACCTGAAGGTGCGCCTGTTCTGGCCGAACCAGAACGACCGTGGCGTACACGTCAACCTCTCCGGCATCGGCCTGACCAAGTACGCGCCGAACCCGGAAGGCGCCCGCAAGCTGGTGGAATGGATGACCGGTGAAACGGCGCAAGCCATCTTTGCCGGCGCCAACAAGGAATTTCCGGCCAACCCGAAGGCACCGGTCTCCGAAGAAGTGGCCAGCTGGGGCAGCTTCAAGGCCGACACCATCCCGGTGGAAGTGGCCGGCAAGCGTCAGGCCGAGGCCATTCGTCTGATGGATCGGGTGGGCTGGCGCTGAGTCCAGCGCGCAACGGGCCGGTTGCCACCGGCCCATTGCCACTGTTTAACTTGCGCGCCCCGCTCCGTCCGGGGCGTCGTCGTTTCCGAGCCGCCAGGAGTTCGCGCGTGTCTCATCCGATCCAGCGCCGTTGGTACCCCGTAGTGTTCAGCGTGGCCGCCCTGGTCCTGCTGCCGCTGAGCATCCTGCTGTTCAGCTGGCATGAAGTGGACGGCGAGATCTGGAACCACCTTTGGGAAACCCAGATGGCCCGACTGATCGGCAATACCGGGATCCTGGTGCTGGGTGTCGGCGTCGGCGTGGCCATGCTGGGAGTGAGCCTGGCCTGGCTCACTGCGCTCTGCGAGTTTCCCGGTCGCAAGTGGCTGGACTGGGCGCTGATGCTGCCGTTCGCGATCCCCGCCTACGTGCTGGCGTTCGTGTTCATCGGCCTGTTCGATTTCTCCGGTCCCGTGCAAAGCCTGGCCCGTGACTGGTTCGGCAGCGGCATCCGTTTCCCCCGTGTGCGTTCCACCGGTGGCGTGATCCTGGTGCTGGTGCTGGTGTTCTATCCCTATGTCTACCTGCTGGCGCGCTCGGCCTTCCTGGCCCAGGGCAAGGGTCTCATGGAGGCTGCCCGCGTGCTGGGACAGTCACCCTGGCAGGCCTTCTGGCGGGTGGCATTGCCGATGGCCTGGCCGGCGATCGGCGCCGGCCTGGCGCTGGCGATCATGGAAACGCTGGCGGACTTCGGCGCCGTCGCGGTGTTCAATTTCGACACCTTCACCACCGCCATCTACAAGACCTGGTACGGCTTCTACAGCCTGACCGGCGCCACCCAGCTGGCCAGCCTGCTGCTGCTGGCGGTGATGCTGGTGCTGTATGGCGAGCGGCGCGCCCGCGGCGCCAGCCGTCCGGCCAGTGAGCGTCCGCGCGGGAAGGCGCTGTACCGGCTGAGCGGCTGGAAGGCAGCACTGGCCAGCGGCTGGTGCGCCCTGGTGTTCCTCTGCGCCTTCGTCATTCCGCTGCTGCAACTGCTGGTGTGGTTCTGGCAGCGCGGGCGTTTCGATCTGGACGAGCGCTACGCCGCCCTGATCCTGCACACCCTCTACCTGGGCGGCATGGCGGCGCTGATCATCGTTGCGGTGGCGCTGCTGCTGGCCTTCGCTCGGCGCCAGGCTCCGACCCGGGCGATCCGCTCCGGCGTGGGCGTGGCCAACCTCGGCTACGCGTTGCCCGGCGCGGTGCTGGCGGTGTCCATCATGCTCGCCTTCAGCTACCTGGACACCCACATCGTGGTGCCGCTGTCCGCCTGGCTGGGGGGCGCCGGCAAGCCGTTGCTGCTCGGCAGCCTCGGTGCCCTGCTGGTCGCCTACCTGATCCGCTTCCTGACCGTCGGCTACGGGCCGCTGGAAAGCAGCCTGGCGCGCATCCGTCCATCGCTGCCGGAAGCCTCGCGCAGCCTCGGTGTCGGCGGACCGGCGTTGTTCTTCAAGGTCTACCTGCCGCTGCTGCTGCCCGGCGTGCTGAGCGCGGCGCTGCTGGTGTTCGTCGACGTGCTCAAGGAAATGCCCGCCACCCTGCTGATGCGCCCGTTCGGCTGGGACACCCTGGCCGTGCGCATCTTCGAGATGACCAGTGAAGGCGAGTGGGCGCGCGCCGCGTTGCCGGCGCTGACCCTGGTGGCGGTCGGCCTGCTGCCGGTGATTTTGCTGATCCGCCGCTCCGCCCGGCGCTGAGTCTGCGGAACTTTCCGCGACCGGCCAGGGTCTTGTCTGGCCGCCGTGCCGGTCGGACCCCTTGTCGTGCTTTCGTAAGACCGGGCGGCTACAATGCGCGCCATTCGACGCAGCCGCGCCCGTCGCGGAGTCACGTCTGCAAGGAGAGACCCATGGGTGAACGTACGCCTCTGTACGACCTGCATCTGGCCCTCGGGGCCAAGATGATTGATTTCAGCGGTTGGGAGATGCCGCTGCACTACGGTTCCCAGGTGGAGGAGCACCATCAGGTGCGTCGCGAATGCGGCGTGTTCGATGTGTCCCATCTGTGCGTGGTGGACGTGACCGGTGCCCAGGCCCAGGCGTTTCTGCGGCGCCTGCTGGCCAACGATGTGGCGCGTCTCGATGCGCCGGGCAGTGCACTGTACAGCGTGGTGCTGAACGAACAGGGCGGGATTGTCGACGATCTGCTGGTCTACCTGACCGTCGACGGTTATCGGCTGGTCAGCAATGCCGCCACCCGTCAGCGCCTGGCCAGCTGGCTGCGCCAGCAGGCCGCCAGTTTCGCGGTGCAACTGCGCGAGCGCAGTGACCTGGCTATCCTCGCCGTGCAGGGTCCCGATGCGCGCGCCCGGCTCAGCGCCCAGGTGACCATTGCCCGCGCCGCGCTGATCAAGGAACTCAAGCCCTTCCAGGGACTGGAGGAAAACGGCTGGTTCATCGCGCGCACCGGCTACACCGGCGAGGACGGTCTGGAAGTCATGCTGCCGGCCAGCGACGCGGCGGATTTCTTCAACGACCTGGTGGGGGCCGGCATCGCGCCCATCGGGCTGGGTGCCCGCGATACCCTGCGCCTGGAAGCCGGCCTGGGGTTGTATGGCCAGGACATGGACGAGAGTGTCTCGCCGCTGGTCAGCAACCTGGCCTGGAGCGTGGCCTGGACGCCGGGACGCGATTTCATCGGCCGCGCCGCGCTGGAAGCCGAGCGCGACCTCGGTGTGGCGCGCAAGCTGGTTGGCCTGGTGCTGGAAGAACGTGGCGTGCTGCGCGCCCATCAGGCGGTGCGCGTGGAGGGCATCGGCGAAGGTGAGATCACCAGCGGGAGCTTTGCACCGACGGTGGGCAAATCCATCGCGCTGGCCCGCCTGCCGATGGCCGCCGGCGAGCGCGCCGAAGTGGAAATTCGCGGCAAGTGGCATCCTGTGCGGGTAGTCAACCCGCCCTTCGTACGCCACGGCCGCATCCTGATCTGAATGCCTGGCGACATCCAACAAGAGAGGAACCGACATGAGCCAAATCCCCGCCGATCTGCGATATGCCGCCACTCATGAGTGGGCACGCCTGGAGAACGACGGCATCGTCACCGTGGGCATCACCGACCATGCCCAGGAGGCGCTTGGCGATGTGGTGTATGTCGAACTGCCGGAAATCGGTCGCGTCCTGCAGGCCGGGGAGCAGGCCGGGGTGGTGGAGTCGGTGAAGGCCGCCTCGGACATCTATGCGCCGGTAGGCGGCGAGGTAGTGGCGGTGAACGGCGCCCTGGTGGACAGCCCGGAACTGATCAACAGCGAACCTTATGGCAGCTGGTTCTACCAGTTACGCCCGACCGACAGCGCCGAGCTGGACAAGCTGCTGGACGCCGCCGGCTACGAACAGGTTGCCAGCGCCTGAGTCCATTCCAGTCCCTTGGGGCCGGCTGACGCGCCTCGCCCCCACACGGTGCGCTCCCGCGCACTCGTGTGAGGCTCGCAGCTTCTCCAGCAGGGCCGGCTTTACGCCGGCCGCCGGAGTGGGGCGGTTCCCCATTTCCTATTCCTGCGCGAGCAGCGCCTCGGCCAGCTGCAGGTCGCTGTGCGCCGCGAGTTCCGGGCGGGTGTCGCGCAGGTGCCGCAACGCCGCTTCCAGGTAGGCGCCGCGTACCGAGCCTGCGCTGGCGACGAAGGCGCCGGCATCCTCCCTGGCCGCGACCACCAGTTTGTCGTCCTTGAAGGTCGAGTACAGCGAGGCGGAGATCCCTGCCGAAGTGGCATAGTCGCTGGCATCCCTGGCCAGGGTCAGGCCCGGCGCAACCAGCAGTGAGGCACAGAACAGTGCGGTGACGGAACGCATGGCGGCAACTCCTGAACGAAAGGGGGCAAGGCTGTCCCGATGCAGTTCAGAAGCGCGCAGTGGCGGCGGAGTTCCGCTGCCCCGGCGCAGGGTCACGTTCCACCAGGGCCTGCTGCAGCGCGGCATCCCGATGGTAGAGGTCGGGGCGAAAGCGCAATCGACCCTCGTTGTCCACCTCGGCGGTCCAGTAGGCCATGAGAATCGGCATGGGGCGCGCCAGACGGTACTCTTGGGTGCGCCCGCCGCTCAGCAGGCGGTTGACCCGCTCGTGCTCGCCTTCAACCAGCAGCAGATCGACCAGGCCCAGCGCGTGCTCCACCCGCACGCAGCCGGAACTGAAGGTGCGCTGTGCCTCGGCGAACAGTCGCTGGCTGGGCGTGTCGTGCAGGTACACGGAGAAGGGGTTGTCGAAGCGCAGCGCCACCTTGCCGAGCGGATTGCTGGGGCCGGCCGCCTGGCGCAGCAGAATGCCGCGCGGACGGGACCAGTCCACGCTGGCAGGGTTCAGGCGGCGCCCCTGGTGATCGAGGACGGTCATCTGGTGCCGGGCGAGGAAGCCGAGGTCGCGGCGAATCTCCGGCAGCTTGTCCTCGCGCAGGATGGTGGGCGGCACCGTCCAGGTCGGGTTCAGGGTCAGGCGCTCGATGCGCGACTTGAGTTGCGGGGTCGGACGGTCCGCGCGGCCCACCTGGGTACGCGTTTCCCAGGTCAGCAGACCCTCGCGATAGAGCAGCAGGCGCCCGCCGGCGATGTCCACCACCAGCAGGTTGGCTTCCATGTCGCCGGACAGCCAGCGCCAGCGCTCCAGGTTGACCCGCACCTGGGCGCGGCGCTGCGCGGGACCGATGTTCAGCTCGGCCAGGGTCGCCGGGCCGAGGATGCCGTCGTCCTTCAAGCCATGCTGTTGCTGGAAGCGCGCCAGCGCGGCGGCCAGTTCGGCATCGTGGCGCAGCGGATCGCTGCCGGACGGGGCGAGCGGCTCGGGCAGGTAACCGGCGCGGTGCAGGCTACGCCGCAGCAGCGGGGTGCGCGCATCCGTGCGTCCCGGACGCAGCAACGGACCGCTCGGTAGCGGCTCGAATTCGGCTAGAGGCTGGCTGCGCAAGCGGACGTAGTGATCACGCAGCGCCCGGTATTGCGGCAGGTCAGGGCGTGCCGCGTCGAACGCGCCAGGCAGGTCGTCCAGGCCGCGCACGGCCAGGCTCAGCAGGCTGGCCTGCCTGTCAATCTTGGGTTCTAGGCGCCAGAAGGGATCCAGTCCGGTGTGCGCCAGGCGGCCCTCGCTCAGGTGTTGCAGCGCGAGCAGATAGGCATGGCTGATGCGCAGTTCAAGGCAGGCCTGTTGCAGCGTGTCGCTTGCCGAGTCCGGCGAGCGAACCGGCAGGTACTCGGCGGGGTCAAGACCATCGTCGACCAGTGCTTCCAGCTGGCGGGCCAGATCGTCGCGGCGGCTGGCGGCCTGCCACTGCGGCTGATGACCGAGAAAGGCATAGAAGACTTCCAGTCGCTGACGAGCCTGCTGCTCGACGGGGACCGGGCACAGCGACTGCTCCAGCGCCTGGCGAAGCGGCGGCCCGACGCTGATGATGTCTTGAGCACCCCACGCGACAAGCGGAGCCGCCATCAGCCAGGTGCTCAAGTACAATGCTGCGCGTTTTTTATACAAACCAGCACTCCGGATACCTTCAAGGACGCCGCCAGCCCACACGGTGGCGCCCACTACAAGAGTTCGCGAAAAGTATAGGCAGGCTACCGCCGCTACGAGACAGGACGTCTGGAGTCGTAACCACGAGGCCTTCGCCCATGACCCTTCTGCGACGAGCGCTACTGCTCGCCGCCGGGCTTTGTTTGCCCGGTATGCCGCTGCTGGCGGCGGTTCCCTCCACGCCGCTGGCCGACGAGCTGTCGCGCAGCGCCCCGAAACTCAACAAGCAGGTCCTGGTCCATGCCCTTTCGGCCATGCAGTGCGCCGTCAATCATGGCGCCGAGGCTGCCGACCGCCTGGCGGTGATCGACTTCTCGCTGCCCTCCAGCGAGCGGCGGCTGTGGATCTTCGATCTGCGCAGCAAGCGCCTGCTGCTCAAGGACTACGTCGCCCATGGCAACAAGTCGGGCGCCAACGAGGCAACCGCGTTCTCCAACCGGGTCGGCAGTCACCAATCGAGCCTGGGGCTGTTCCGCACCGCGGAGAGTTACCGGGGCAAGCACGGCTATTCGCTGCGCATGGACGGCCTGGAGCCGGGCATCAACGATCGGGCCCGCGAGCGCGCCATCGTCATTCACCCCGCCGACTATGTGAACCCGCAGTGGATCGCCACCCAGGGACGCATCGGCCGCAGCCAGGGCTGCCCGGCGGTACGCCCGGAGGTCGGGCGCATGGTGGTGGACAGCCTCAAGGGCGGCCAGTACCTGTTTGCCTGGTACCCGGACCAACAATGGCTGCAGAGTTCCGCCTACCTGAACTGCGAGCCGGAACGGGTGGCCAGCATCCTCGGCCAGCGCACGGACGGTTGAGGCAGATGTAGGTCGGACAGCGCTTTTCTGGCCGCCGAAAGGGCGGGCACGAAGCAAGACCCTGTGCACTATGGCTGCCGAAGAGGCGCCAACCGCCTACGCCACTCCTGCGATGTCGCCCGGCTACGTCACCCGCAGCACCTCTTCCACGGTGGTGAGTCCGGCGGCGATCTTCTGCGCGCCGGACAGGCGCAGGCTGCGCATGCCGTCCTTGAAGGCGGCGTGGCGCAGGGCGTTGAGGTCCATGTCCGGGTTGATCAGCGGCTTGAGCGCATCGCTCAGTTGCAGGATTTCGTACACCCCGGCGCGGCCCCGGTAGCCGGTGTCGCGGCATTCCGCGCAGCCCACGGCGCGCTGGGCGCCACCGGGGGGCGCTGCGCTCCACGGCCA
>NZ_JBOY01000044.1:0-28144 GCF_000647775.1 Pseudomonas sp. RL
ATGGTGCCAAACAGAAAGCCGTCTGCAGGCAATTGCAATTGGCGGCGCGCCTCCTCGCGATCAAGCTGCATTCGCTCGGCCGCAGCGATGTCGATGGCATTGTCGATCTGGATACAGTTGTTCTCGTCGAGACCGACCCCGGCATTTAGCAGATACTCGCGAACGGCCCGAGATACCGCCACCACATAGCAGTTCTTCTGCAACAGGCGACGCACCTCCCGCTTCCGATGGCCGCGATCCAGATCACCAATTCCGTGCTGAACACCTACCAGGCGCTTGAATTTCAACCAGCGATTCAGCTGCAGAAACAGGCTCATCGGCTTATAGCGATGCGCCACTACCATATCGAAGCCTTCTTGCTTGCAAAAACGATAGAGGCGCCAAAGCACCCTCAGGCGCAACCCCTTGAACCAAGCGTCTGGGAATCCGAAACAAACCGTTCTAGCCCCTTTTTCGTCCCGATCCTGCGCGCGTGGTTCGCCACAAAGGAAGGCGTTAGTCACCTCGTAGCTATCCGGCAGGGCACGAATAATCTCGTCGGCTAGAACGCAGTTATTTCGCTCATAGAGCTGCACTTGGAGTATCTTCAACGGCTTATTCAAGTCAGCGCCCCAGAACCCATAACTTCAGAGCTTTTCGCGTATACGACCAGCTAAACAATGCACGCCAATCTGCCTTTACTGCCTGGCGGTAAAACTCCCACGCCTTTTCTTTTTCCCCCGCACGAGAGAACGTTCTAAAAAGCGTCAGGTACCGCTTTACAATGAATGGCCTTCGCAACACTTGCATAGTTTCAGGGAGGCGCTGAGTATCGAAAACCTCCGCAATGAGCTTCTCTCCCACCTGCAGCCCATAATCGAGATTGTGGCGCAGACTGTCTTCGTGTTTATAGATATAAGCTAGGGACTGAGCGAGGGTCGTGCACGGGTAAGATGCCAGCACCTGCGCGAATACGGGAATGTCTTCCACATTACGGAAATGGCTTGGGTACAGCCCTCGCTGGAATACATCACGATGCATGACGCAAGCACCGTTGGAGATATTCAGCGTCTGGTCTATGAGATAGGCCCGGACCCGATCCACTGGCCGTGATGGTAGTGCCGGTGGCACGCGGGTACGCCGCCTCCCGTTGGGGTAGATTGCTTCGCTACCACCGATGACCAGACGAGTGTCCGGGTTTCGTTCGATGTGCTGCCGGATAGCTGCCAGCGCTCCCGGTGCCATCTCATCATCCGCATCGAGAAAGATCAGATAATCCCCGCGCCCCTCGGCTATGCCTCGATTGCGAACCGAGGCAAGACCGCCATTTTCCTTGCGGATACCGATAAATTTCCCAGGATGGCGCTCAGCAAGGCGCTGCATCACTTCGGGAGTTTCATCTTTCGAACCGTCATCAATGATGATCAGCTCTGAGGACTCGTCAAGCTGGCCAATGACCGACTCAGCAGCACGCTCCAGGGTCTTTGCATAGTTGTAGGCAGGGATAACCACGCTAACCAGCTTCCCTGGAGTGCCCTTATTCTCATTCACGGTGACCGCTCCTCTTGAATATCTGTCCGGCTTAGCCATCGACGTAATGGGGAAGCCGCGCATCAATCACGCTGAAAGCCGCTGCATCTGCTCGCCAGTTCTCCAGCACTCGGCGCCGATCCTTCTCGTACGCCCTCCTGAACCGGGCTCCCCAGCGGTGATACCGCATGGCATCCAGATCGATCATCACCCAGTGGTCCTGATCCCACAGCAGGTTGGTGTCCTTGAAATCGCCATGGCTGATGCGCTCGCGCAGCAGCGTCGCGAACAGTTGTTCGAGGGCGTTCACTTCGGGCTCGGGAGGGACCGTGTGAGCGTCTGGCTGCAGGTGATGCAGCAGGTCGGGCAGCGCACGAAATTCGGTGATCAGGTAGCTGCGCCCGCGCAATCCGCAGCAACGATTTTCGATGACAGCCAGGGTACGGGGAGTGGGAATGCCCAGGTACTCCAGACGATGACCGGATATCCAGCAGCGCCAGGCGCGGGTCGGCACCAGGCAACGGCGCAGCCAGTGCCGCCAGCCGAGCAGGTTGTAGCGTTTGATAACCACCGGACCGCTGTCCGTTTCCACCCGCACCACGGTGGTGGTATCACCAAGCTTGAGGGGTTTGCCACCAGCCATGGCGGCCTCGGGGTCAGCAAGAATCGCGGACAGCCGTCCCGCCTCGCCGTTGACCACTGCGGTGAGTCCACCGAGTCCACGGCTGACCTGCACGTGCTTGCCGGTGCGCCCCAGGCTACGGATAAACCCGCGCATACCCTCACGCCGCATGCGCCGCGAGATGTCCAGCAGGCGCTCAAGCGGCAGAGCATGTTCTCCGTTGACCAGCAGGTAATGCACCAGCAGTTCCTCGAAGAACGGTTCGGCGCGCACCGGCAGCTGCGCAAAAAAACGGCCGAGGTCATCCAGCACCCGGTCGCGTGAAAGGGGTGTACCGGGCGTCTGAGCACGGATGGCCCCTGGATCTCGCCACCAGGTTTCACCGGCACCGCTCTGCAGCTGATCCAGGCCTGGCCGTTCGTGCCACAGGCCCTTGGCGTGAAGCGTCGCCAACGCGGCAAGCCCCGCGCCCAGGACTTCCTGCTGCCGTTCCGAAATCAGCGGCTCGCCGGCCACTCGCCGCCAACGGGCATCCAGGGCTTCGGCATTTTCGCGAGCCTCGTACAGCAGCCAGCCGCCCTGCCCCGCCTGCATACCCTCCGCGAGCAGGCGCGGCCCGGCCATGCCCTGGGCTGATAACAGTCTGGCGCCCTCACGCTCGCGGCGGAAACGCTCCGCAGCATGCCGCCCGATAAGCAGACGGGCCTGCACTGGCCCACTGCGCCAATGCCCCTGCGCCACGTAGGCTTCGGGCCCCGGCGACAGCCAACGCTCGACACGCAAAAGGCCCGGCCCTGCTGCGTCGGCCAGCTCCAGTTCCAGCGGGGTCGAGGGGGTACTGCCGGAGCCGGCCAATTCGTGCAGCTTCAATGGACAACAACCTTATGTCTGAACACCGGGTGCGTATTTTCGCCGATACCGCTCCAGCAAACGAGCCGCCTTGCGCTCCAGCCAACTGAGCAGGCTGGCCTCCCGGATCAGGATGTCGCGTAACGGCTGGCGAAAGTAGCGCTTGAGGAAGCGCAGCTTATCATTGCGCGTCAGCCCGATGTGCAAGGCAGAGAAGTACAGCCCGGCCAGATCCTTGTCGCGCCAGCGCAGTGGAACCCGGCTGCGCACCTGGGAGCGGTGCAAATCGATCACCGACAGGCGCAGATTGTCTGGGGCAGGTGGACAGTCCGTGTGCAGCAGGAAGTGGCACAGGTAGCAGTCGCGGTGATTGAGCCCCGCCCCGTGCATGCCACGCAGCGTATCCGCCACCCGGTCAATCAGCGCCCGCTTGAGCGGCAGGGGCGGAGGCGTACGCTCCCAATCCTGGCAGTAGTCTTCGAGGCTGATGGTCGGAGCCAGCTCTTCGGTAATCAGAAAGGAATGCTGACGTGCCGGATTGAGCCCGCGACGCCCGTAGCCGACGGGCTTCAGGGTCGGGATGCCGGCCTGCTCCAGGCAGCGGATGGCCAACAGTTCCTGGCGGGCCCCGAGCACCGGCAACCGGAAGCTCAGCAGATTCTTGAAGATTTCCCGCCAGCCGATGCCGCGATGGATCTTGACGAAGTAAGCCGCCCCATCGAGCTCCACACGGAACACTACTCGGCCTTCCTTCTGCCTATAAACGGGACCGTCCAGCGCCTCGACTGCAACGAACGGGTCCTTGCCGGCCCATAGGTTGTTCAAGGGCTCGGCAAGAAAAATGTCTGCCAACATCCACCTCCTGATCAGCACTCCCCTGCGTATAGCCAAGCCTAGACCAGGCGATTTGATGGGAAGTTCGATGTAAAGGCGTCCAATGATACACCGCACCACACTGCGATACAGCATTGACCGCCGCCACTTCCTGTGAGCAAGTCAGACACATAGAGCACCGGCAGACGCCCGCGCCCCATCCGGCCGATTGCCGATTAAAGTCCAGCAGGGAGCATGCGCACGTGAAGCCGGGCACGAAACGAAGCAACAAGATGCCTGGCGGGCCGCTTGACCGGGCAGGGAGAAAGCGGGGGTGTTCAGTCGAGCCCGCATTGCGCGGGCCCGGTTGTGGCTCAATCGGCGAGAATCACATCCGCCGCACGCTGCGGCATCGAATAAAGATCTGCGCTGTCCGCGTAGCTCAGGCCATTGGCCGACCAGCGCTGACGAGCCTGATCATCCTCCAGCATCTGCGCCAGGCACTGATTCAATTGCGCCTGCTGGAAGGGGCTGGGCAGCACCCGGCCGGCGTCTGCCTCGGCAATGTAGTGGGCGTAACCGCAGACATCGGTAACCAGTACCGGCAGCCCGGCGACCAGCGCCTCCAGCAGCGCGGTACCGGTGTTCTCGTGGTAGGCAGGGTGAATCAGCAGGTCGGCGCCGAGCAGGAAGCGCGGCACATCGCTGCGCCCACCGAGGAACTGCACCCGCTCGGCAATGCCCAGCTGGGCCGCCTGGGCCTGGAACGCCTTGGGATTGTCCTGGCCGATCACCAGCAACCGGGTGCGCGCCCGCAACGACTCGGGTAACGCAGCCAGTGCTGCCAGGCTGCGGTCCAGCCCCTTGGTCTTGAACCCTGAGCCAAGCTGAAGAACCAGCAGATCGTTCTGGCCGCAGCCAAACTCCTCCCGCAGCTGCGCGCGGAGCGCTTCGGCATTGTCTGGCGCCCGCCGATCCGGTGAGATGCCCGGAGGCAGCAGGTGAAAGCGCTCGGCGGGGGTGCCGTAATGCCGGATGAACAACGGCTGCTGAACCTCGGAAATCATCAGGATCCGGGTTTGCGCCTCGGCGGTGAACACCGCCCGCTCGGTTTCCGAAAAATGCCGGTAGCGGCCGCCAAGACGGCTCAGCCAGCCCTTGCCGGCCATCTTGGCGGCATAACAGCCATCGGCGGCGTAATAGACGTCCAGCCCCGGCATCTTGTTGAAGCCCACCACGCGGTCCACCGGGTCGCGGGCCAGATCGGCAGATACCCAATCGATGTATTTCTGGTTACGGCTGTGGTTGCTGAACGCCTTGACCGGCACACGGCGCAGCTCGAAGCCTTCCGGCACTTCGCCGTCCCAGGACAGGCAGTAGACCCGCACGGCATGGCCACGGCGCTGGCATTCCAGGGCAATGCGCAGGAAGTCGCGCTGCAGGCCACCAAACGGGAAGTACTTGTAGAGCAGGAAGGCCAGGCGCATTCAGGGGTTCTCCGCCAACAGGCGCTGCAATTCGGGATACACGCGCACCGCATCCAGCCCCTCGAAACAGGGCTTGTCGCGGTCGCCGCTGCCGGCGTTCGGCCCGCTGGCGCACAGGTGCACCTGACCCTTGCCGTAGGCGCCGACGCGGCCGGGGCGGGTCGGGCCGTAGAGGGAGATGCTCGGCACGTCCAGCGCCGCGGCCAGGTGGCCGAGGCCGGTGTCCACCGCCACGCAGGCGCGGGCGCCGGCCAGTACGCGGGCGACGCCGACGATGTTCAGCCTGGGCAGCACCTCGACGCCGGGCAGGCCGGCGGCGATGCGTTCGGCGCGGGCCTTTTCGCCGGGGTTGCCCCACGGCAGGCGGATCGCCCAGCCGTCGGCGCTCAGGCGCTCGGCCAGGGCACGCCAGTCGGCTTCCGGCCAGTGCTTGCTGGACCAGGTGGTGCCATGCAGGAACACGATGTAGGGGGTGGCGGACGACTCGGCCAGCGCGGCGCGGTCCAGACCATAGTCGCCGATCGAGTCGGGCAGCGGATAACCCAGCGCCTGGGCGAACAGCTGGCGTACTCGTTCCAGGGCGTGCTGTTCCTTCGGCACGTGGAAGGTGCGGTCGTAGAAGCGGCTGGCCAGCGGCTCGCGGGCTGAGTCACGGTCCAGGCCGGCCACCGGCGCGCGACAGTAACGGGTCAGCCAGGCGCTTTTCAGCAGGCCCTGGGCATCGATCACCAGGTCGTAGTCGCCCTCACGCAGGCGCTGCTTGAACTGGCGCCACTCGCCATTCTTTAAGGTTTTCCACAGGTTCTTGCGCCAGCGGCGAATCGCCACCGGAATCACCTGATCCACCGCCGGGTGCCAGGCGGGAATCTCGGCGAAGCCCTCCTCCACCACCCAGTCGAAGCGGATGCCGGGAATGGCGCGCGCGGCATCGGTGAGCGCCGGCAGGGTGTGGATGACGTCGCCCATGGACGACGTCTTGATCAGCAGCACCTTCACTCATTTCACCTCGACCGGCTGCGGCACCAGGCGATCCAGCGCCTCGATCACCGCGCGCGGCTTGAGCTGGCGCAGGCAGTCGTAGTGACCGAAGCGGCAGGTGCGCTCGAAACACGGGCTGCATTCCAGACCCAGGCGCACGATCTCCACCTGCTCGGCCAGCGGCGGGGTGAATTGCGGCGAGGTGGAGCCGTACACGGCCACCAGCGGGCGATTCAGCGCCGCCGCCACGTGCATCAGCCCGGAGTCGTTGGACACCACCGCCGTGGCGGCGGACATCAGGTCGATGGCCTCAGCCAGCGAGGTCTGGCCGGCCAGGTTACTGACTTCCTCGCGCAGGCCGGGAATCAGCCGCTCGCGGATCGTCTCGCCACCGGGGTGGTCGTTCTTCGAGCCGAACAGCCAGACCTGCCAGCCCTGGCGGATCTTGATCTCCGCCACCTTGGCGTAATGCTCGGCCGGCCAGCGCTTGGCCTCGCCGAACTCGGCGCCGGGGCACAGCGCCAGTACCGGGCGATCCAGGGTCAGGCCGAACTTCTGCAACGCGGCGGCACGGCTGGCCTCGTCGATCTGCAACGACGGGCGCGGATAGGGTTGTGGCAGCTCGGCGCCCGGCGCGTAGGCCAGCGCCATGAAGCGCTCGATCATCAGCGGGTAGCGCTGCTTGTCGAGGAGGCGGATGTCGTTGAGCAGCCCATAGCGCATCTCGCCCTTCCAGCCGGTGCGCCTGGGAATACCGGCAAAGAACGGCACCAGGGCGGACTTCAGCGAGTTGGGCAGCAGGATCGCCTGGTCGTAGCGGCCCTTGAGAGACTTGCCGATACGCCGGCGGGTGGCCAGCTCCAGCACGCCATGGCCGAGCGGAAAGCTCAGGGCCTCGCGCACCTCGGGCATGCGCTCGAGGATCGGCCGGCTCCACTCCGGGGCCAGCACGTCGATGGCGCAATCGGGGTGTTGCTGCTTGAGACAGGTGAACAGCGTCTGGGCCATCACCATGTCGCCGACCCAGCTGGGTCCGATGATCAGAATGTTCATACTAGGAATTGTCCCCGTAGGGTGGGTCAGCCGCGCTCGCGGCGTAACCCACCAAGGATGTCGCCAGGCATCCGTTGGTCGCCCCTGCGGGCCGGATGGTGGGTTACGACCTGCGGCCTAACCCACCCTGCGCTGGTGAATCACTTGACCAGGGTGCGCCACTCGGGGTGGGCATCGGTCTTGCCGGTGACCAGGTCGAAGTAGGCCTTCTGCAGCTTCTCGGTGACCGGGCCGCGACGACCGATGCCGATCTGGCGGCCGTCCAGTTCGCGGATCGGCGTCACTTCGGCGGCGGTGCCGGTGAAGAAGGCCTCGTCGGCGATGTACACCTCGTCGCGGGTGATGCGCTTCTCGACGATCTCCACGCCCAGCTCGCGGGCCAGGGTCAGCACGGTGTTGCGGGTGATGCCGTTCAGGCAGGCGGTCACCTCGGGGGTGTAAATCACGCCGTCCTTGACCAGGAAGATGTTCTCGCCCGAACCCTCGGCCACGTAGCCTTCCGGATCCAGCAGCAGCGCCTCGTCGGCACCGGCGGAAACGGCTTCCTGCAGGGCCAGCATCGAGTTGATGTAGTGGCCGCTGGCCTTGGCGCGGGTCATGGAGATGTTCACGTGGTGGCGGGTGAACGAGCTGGTGCGGATCTTGATGCCGCGCTCCAGCGCTTCCTCGCCCATGTAGGCGCCCCAGTGCCAGGCGGCGACAATCACATGCACCTTCAGGTTGTCGGCACGGATGCCCATGCCTTCGGAACCGTAGAACGCCAGCGGGCGGATGTAGGCACTGGCCAGGCCGTTCTCGCGCACCGCCGCCTTGGTGGCTTCGTTGATCTCTTCCTTGGTGTAAGGAATCTTCATGCCCATGATGTGGGCCGAATCGAACAGACGATCGGTGTGCGCCTGCAGGCGGAAGATCGCGGTGCCCTGGGGGGTCTCGTAGGCGCGCACGCCTTCGAACACACCCATGCCGTAGTGCAGGCTGTGGGTCAGCACATGGGTGGTCGCGCCGCGCCATTCCACCAGTTTGCCGTCGTACCAGATCACACCGTCGCGGTCAGCCATCGACATCGTTGCATTCCTCAATGGTCAAGTGAGGCGGCCGTCGGCCGCCTGCGTGAAGTCAGTTCAGTCCCAGTTCCGTCCAGATGCGCCGCACCAGGCGGCGCGAATCGGGGAACTGATCGCCCGGCACCTTGCCGGGTTGTTTCTGCAGGGCCAGGCGGTGGGCTGCGGCGCGGTAGGCCTTGTAGGCCTCCTGCAATAACTGGACATCCGTTTCGGGCAGCAGGTTGGCCGCGCCGAGGCCGTCCAGAATGCGAATGTTGTCGGTGTAGCGGAGCAGCTCCGGGTGCTGGTGCGACCAGGCCAGGGCCGCGTATTGCACCATAAATTCGATATCGACGATACCACCGGCATCCTGCTTGAGATCGAAGCTCTGCGCGGGGTCGAAGGCGTTTTCGCCACGTCCGGCGTCGGTGGCCCGGGTCCCCAGGTTGTCGCGCATCTTGGCGCGCATTTCGCTGACTTCCGCCTGCAGTTTCTGCAGGTCGCGGGCCCGCCCCAGCACCTGCCCGCGCACCTGTTCGAAGCACTGCGCCACCCGTGGGCTGCCGACCAGCACCCGGGCGCGCACCAGTGCCTGGTGTTCCCAGGTCCAGGCTTCCTGCTGCTGGTAGCGTTCGAAGGCCGCCAGCGAGCTGACCAGCAGGCCGGCGTCGCCCGAGGGGCGCAGGCGCATGTCCACCTCGTAGAGCTGGCCCGACGTGGTCTGGGTGGTCAGCAGGTGGATGATGCGCTGGCCCAGGCGGGTGAAGAACTGGGTGCCGTCGATGGGCTTGGCGCCGTCGGTTTCCGCCTGCGGGTCGCCGTCGTGGATGAACACCAGGTCCAGGTCCGAGCCGTGGCCCAGCTCGATGCCGCCCACCTTGCCGTAGCCCACGATAATGAAGTCCGGGTCGCAGTCGCTGCCGTCGGCGCGCTTGGGCGTGCCGTGCTTGGCCACGGTGTGGCGCCAGGCCAGCGCCAGCACCTGTTCGAGAATCGCCTCGGCGAGCCAGGTCAGGTAGTCGCTGACCTTCATCAGCGGCAGGGTGCCGGCGAATTCCGAGGCGGCCACACGCAGGCTGTGGGCCAGCTTGAAGTGGCGCAGCGCCTCCATCTGCTGTTCGAGGTCGTCCTCGGGAATGCGCATCAGCCGCTCGCGCAGCTCGGCGGCCAGCTCCGGGGCCTGCGGCGGGCTGTACAGGCGGCCTTCGTTGAGCAGCTCGTCGAGCAACAACGGGAAGCGGGCGATCTGCTCGGCGATCAGCGGGCTGGCGGCGCACAGCTGCAGCAGCCGGGTCAGCGCGCCGGGATTCTCGGTGAGCAGCACCAGGTAAGCCGAGCGCCGCGCCACCGCCGCCACCAGCGGCATGACGCGCTCCAGCACCTGATCCGGGGCGTCCTGTTCGACCACCTGGGCCAGCAGGCGCGGCATGAAGGCGTCCAGGCGTTCGCGACCCAGGCGCTGCATGCTGCGCACCTGGCTGCTGCCACGCAGGTCGTGCAGGTATCGCCAGGCGTGCTCGGGGCTGGCGAAGCCCAGCTCGGCCATTTGCCGGATGGCGCTGTCCTCCTCCAGATCGCCCAGCCACAGGGCCAGCCACTCGCCACCCGCGGCCTGTTCCTCTTCCTCGTCAGGGTCGGCGATCACCTGCCGGAAATGCCATTCGATACGTTCGCGCCATTGCTCCAGACGTGCCATGAACGCAGGCCAGTCGGCGAAGCCCATGATGAAGGCCACCCGCGCCCGCTCGCGGGCATCCTCAGGCAGCATCTGCGTCTGCTTGTCGGCCAGCGCCTGCAGGGCGTGCTCGACATAGCGCAGGAAGCGGTAACCGTCGCGCAGCTCGGCCACCACCGGCGCCGGCAGGTAGCCCTCGGCCTCCAGCACGGCCAGCACCGGCAGCAGCGGCCGCTGCTGCAGGCTGAGGTCGCGGCCGCCGTGGATCAGCTGGAAGGCCTGGGCGATGAATTCCACCTCGCGGATGCCGCCGGCGCCGAGCTTGATGTTCTCGCTCATGCCCTTGCGGCGCACCTCCTGCTGGATCAGCTGCTTCATGCTGCGCAGCGCCTCGATGGCCGAGAAATCCAGGTAACGCCGATAGACGAACGGCTGCAGCATCTTCAGCAGGTGCGCGCCGGCGACCTGATCGCCGCCGACCACGCGCGCCTTGATCATCGCGTAGCGCTCCCAGTCGCGACCCTGGTCCTGGTAGTACTGCTCGAGCGCGGCAAAGCTCAGGGTCAGCGCGCCGGCCGAGCCGTAGGGGCGCAGGCGCATGTCGACGCGGAACACGAAGCCGTCCACGGTGATGGCGTCCAGCGCCTTGATCAGCCGCTGGCCCAGGCGGTTGAAGAACTCCTGGTTGTCGAGGGAGCGGCGCACACCCTCGGTCTCGCCGCCTTCGGGGAAACCGAAGATCAGGTCGATGTCCGAGGACAGGTTCAGCTCGTGGGCACCGAGCTTGCCCATGCCGAGGATCACCATCTGCTGCGGCTTGCCGGAGCGCCGGCCCATCGGCGTGCCGAACTGCGCGCAATGGCGCGGGTACAGCCACTGGTAGGCCAGGTCAATGCAGGCGTCCGCCAGGTCGGAGAGGTCGCGGCAGGTCTCGCCGAGATCGGCCAGGCGATTCACATCGCGCCAGACGATGCGCAGTTGCTGGCGGTTGCGGAAGCGTCGCAGGCGGCGGGCCAGATCGTCTTCCTGCTCGCAGTCGGCCAGCAGCGCCTGCAGCTGCCCGCGCAGTTCACCGGGGCGCAGGCTGCGCTCCAGCTCGCCGGAGTCCGCCAGCGCCAGAAACGCCTCGACATCCCGCTGCACCTGCTCGGCCACGAAGTCGCTGGCCACGCAGGCGCGGGCGAACGCCTCCTGGCGCGTCGCCGGCCAGTCATCCGCCCGCCCTCGCTCGGCCAGACGGGCGCGCAGTGCGACACCCGGTCGCTCGGCGAGATCAGCCAGCGACGCCGGGACGGCAACCAGGGAGGGCAGACTCATGGGGAAACTTCCTTCTGCGAGAGGGCGAATGGACCGCCAGCAGAGGGCATCGCCGGGGGGTTCGTCAAGGGTTGCCGGTGACGCGGTCTATGCTTGCCCTGCAAACAGGGCCCGCCAAGGACGGTTTCGCGGCCACCCCTGTAGTTTCGCTACAAATTTGTGCGATGACTGTTGGGTCGCGCTTTTTTGTAGTAAAACTACAAGCGCCGATTGTCCCTGGCACACAACGAACAACAAAAGACACTGCGGCCACGACGCGGCAGTGCCATCGAGGCGACTCAAAAGGTCGCCCTGAGCCCTGGAGCAAGCCATGCAAGACCATGATCCCATCGAAACCCAGGAGTGGCTGGACGCCCTGGAATCGGTCCTCGACCGCGAAGGCGAGGACCGCGCCAAGTACCTGATCACCCGGATGGGCGAGCTGGCCACCCGTAGCGGCACGCAGCTGCCCTACGCAATCACCACGCCCTACCGCAACACCATTCCGGTCACCCACGAAGCCCGCATGCCCGGCGACCTGTTCATGGAGCGCCGCGTGCGCTCGCTGGTGCGCTGGAACGCACTGGCCATGGTGGCTCGGGCCAACAAGCGGGACTCCAGCCTGGGCGGCCACATCTCCACCTTCGCCTCCAGCGCGACGCTGTACGACATCGGCTTCAACTACTTCTTCCAGGCCCCGACCGAAGAACATGGCGGCGACCTGGTCTTCTTCCAGGGCCACGCCGCGCCCGGCGTCTACGCCCGCGCCTTCCTGGAGGGCCGCATCAGCGAAGACCAGCTGGAGAACTTCCGCCGCGAAGTGGACGGCAACGGCCTGTCTTCCTACCCACACCCCTGGCTGATGCCGGACTTCTGGCAGTTCCCGACCGTGTCGATGGGTCTGGGCCCGATCCAGGCCATCTACCAGGCACGCTTCATGAAGTACCTGGAAAGCCGCGGCTTCATTCCCGCCGGCAAGCAGAAGGTCTGGTGCTTCCTGGGCGACGGCGAGACCGACGAGCCGGAATCCCTGGGCGCCATCTCCCTGGCCGGCCGCGAGAAACTGGACAACCTGATCTTCGTCATCAACTGCAACCTGCAGCGCCTGGACGGCCCGGTGCGCGGCAACGGCAAGATCATCCAGGAGCTGGAAGGCAACTTCCGCGGCGCCGACTGGAACGTCATCAAGGTCATTTGGGGCCGCCTGTGGGACCCGCTGTTCGCCAAGGACACCGAGGGTGTCATGCAGCGGCGCATGGACGAGGTGGTCGACGGCGACTACCAGAACTACAAGGCCAACAACGGCGCCTTCGTGCGCCAGCACTTCTTCGGCGCCAACCCCGAGCTGCTGAAGATGGTCGAAGACCTCTCCGACGACGAGGTCTGGAAGCTCAACCGTGGCGGCCATGACCCGTTCAAGGTGTACGCCGCCTATCACGCGGCGGTGCACCACACCGGCCAGCCGACGGTGATCCTGGCCAAGACCATCAAGGGCTACGGCACCGGTTCGGGCGAAGCCCAGAACATCGCCCACAACGTCAAGAAGGTGGACCTGGACAGCCTGAAGGTCTTCCGTGACCGTTTCGGCATCCCGATTCCGGATGACAAGCTCGAAGAACTGCCGTTCTACAAGCCCGAGCCCGACAGCCCGGAAATGAAGTACCTGCTCAAGAGCCGTGAAAAGCTCGGTGGGCCGGTGCCGCAGCGCCGCACCAAGAGCTTCAGCATCCCGACCCCGCCGCTGGAAACCCTCAAGGCCATCCTCGACGGCTCGGGCGATCGCGAAATTTCCACCACCATGGCCTTCGTGCGCGTTCTGGCGCAGCTGGTCAAGGACAAGGAACTGGGCTCGCGCATCGTGCCCATCGTGCCGGACGAAGCCCGTACCTTCGGTATGGAAGGCATGTTCCGCCAGTTGGGCATCTACTCCTCCGTGGGCCAGCTGTACCAGCCGGTCGACAAGGACCAGGTGATGTTCTATCGCGAGGACAAGAAGGGCCAGATCCTCGAGGAAGGCATCAACGAGGCCGGCGCCATGTCCAGCTGGATCGCCGCCGCCACGGCCTACAGCACCCACAACCAGCCGATGCTGCCGTTCTACATCTTCTATTCGATGTTCGGCTTCCAGCGCATCGGCGACCTGGCCTGGGCCGCCGGCGACAGCCGCGCACGCGGCTTCCTGATCGGCGGCACCGCCGGTCGCACCACGCTCAACGGCGAGGGCCTGCAGCACGAGGACGGTCACAGCCACATCCTGGCCAGCACCATCCCCAACTGCCGCAGCTACGACCCCACCTACGGCTACGAGCTGGCGGTGATCATCCGCGAAGGCATTCGCCAGATGACCGAGGAGCAGCAGAACGTCTTCTACTACCTCACGGTGATGAACGAGTCCTATACCCAGCCGGCCATCCCCGAGGGTGTACAGGACGGCATCATCAAGGGCATGTACCTGCTCGAAGAGGACAAGAAGGAAGCCGCCTGCCACGTGCAGCTGCTCGGCTGCGGCACCATCCTGCGCGAAGTGCGCGAGGCGGCGAAGATCCTCCGAGAAGAGTTCAAGATCGGCGCCGACGTCTGGAGCGTCACCAGCTTCAACGAGCTGCGCCGCGACGGGCTGGCGGTGGAGCGTCACAACCGCCTGCACCCGGAGCAGAAACCGCAACAGAGCTACGTCGAGCAGTGCCTGGGCGGCCGCAAGGGCCCGGTCATCGCCTCCACCGACTACATGAAGCTGTTCGCCGATCAGATTCGCCAATGGGTGCCGGTCAAGGAGTACAAGGTGCTGGGCACCGATGGCTTCGGCCGCAGCGACACCCGCGAGAAGCTGCGCCACTTCTTCGAAGTGGACCGCAACTGGATCGTGCTGACCGCGCTGGAAGCCCTGGCCGACCGCGGCGAGATCGAGCGCAAGGTGGTGGCCGAAGCCATCGCCCGCTTCGGCATCGACACCCAAAAGCCCAACCCGCTGGACTGCTGAGGAGCGAACCATGAGTGAACTGATTCGTGTCCCGGACATCGGCAGCGGCGAAGGCGAAGTCATCGAGCTGTTCGTCAAGGTGGGCGACCGCATCGAGGCCGAGCAGAGCCTGCTGACCCTGGAATCCGACAAGGCCAGCATGGAGATTCCCGCGCCCAAGGCCGGCGTGGTGAAGAGCCTGAAGGTCAAGCTGGGCGACCGCCTCAAGGAAGGCGACGAGCTGCTGGAGCTGGAAAGCGACGACGCCGGCGCCAGCGCGCCGGACCCCCGAGCCGGCCGCCGACCCCCAAGGCCGAGGCCGCACCGGCAGCGCCGGCCACCCAGCCCGCCGCCAAGGAAACCGTCGCACCCGCCGCTCCGGCCCCGGCCAGCAGCCAGGAAATCCGCGTGCCGGACATCGGTTCGGCCGGCAAGGCGCGTGTCATCGAGGTGCTGGTCAAGGCCGGCGACACGGTGAGCGCCGAGCAGTCGCTGATCACCCTGGAGTCCGACAAGGCCAGCATGGAAATCCCCTCGCCGGCCGCCGGCGTGGTGGAATCGATTGCCGTGCAGCTGGATGCCGAAGTGGGCACCGGCGACCTGATCCTCACCCTCAAGGTGGAAGGCGCCGCGCCGGCCGCCCAGCCCGCGGCACCGGCCGCCGCTCCGCAAGCGGCTGCCAAGGCGCCTGCTCCGGCGGTGGCCGAACCGCCCAAGCCGGCACCGAGCGCCGCCGACGGCAACCCGCCGCTGGAGAGCATTGCCCCGCTGGTCGAGCCCCCCAAGCGCCCCGCCGCCCAGGTGCACGCTGGTCCGGCCGTGCGCCAGTTGGCCCGCGAGTTCGGTATCGACCTGGCGCGCGTCACGCCCACCGGCCCGCACGGCCGCGTGCTCAAGGAAGACGTGCAGGCCTACGTGAAGGCCATGATGCAGCAGACCCAGGCCGCGCCGGCCGTGGCTGCCGGTGGTGCGGGCATTCCGCCGATCCCGGCGGTGGATTTCAGCAAGTTCGGTGAAATCGAGGAAGTGGCCATGACCCGCCTGATGCAGGTCGGCGCCGCCAATCTGCACCGCAGCTGGCTGAACGTGCCCCACGTCACCCAGTTCGAGTCCGCCGACATCACCGAGCTGGAAGCCTTCCGCGTGGCCCAGAAGGCTGCAGCGGAAAAGGCCGGCGTGAAGCTGACCGTGCTGCCGCTGCTGCTCAAGGCCTGCGCGCACCTACTCAAGGAGATGCCGGACTTCAACAGCTCGCTGGCACCCAGCGGCGCTGCGCTGATCCGCAAGAAGTACGTGCACATCGGCTTCGCCGTGGACACCCCGGACGGCCTGCTGGTGCCGGTGATCCGCGACGTGGACCAGAAGAGCCTGCTGCAACTGGCCGGCGAGGCCGCCGAGCTGGCCGACAAGGCGCGCAACAAGAAGCTCGGTGTCGATGCCATGCAGGGCGCCTGCTTCACCATCTCCAGTCTCGGCCACATTGGCGGCACCGGCTTCACGCCGATCGTCAACGCGCCGGAAGTGGCGATCCTGGGCGTCAGCAAGGCCACGATGCAGCCGGTCTGGGATGGCTCGGCGTTCCAGCCGCGCCTGATGCTGCCGCTGTCGCTGTCCTACGACCACCGGGTGATCAACGGGGCCGCCGCGGCGCGTTTCACCAAGCGGCTCTCCGAGCTGCTGGCCGATATCCGCACGTTGCTGCTGTGATATCCCTGCCGGGCCACCGGCCCGGCCGCTTTCCTCAAACGAGCACGCCACGCTCGTCTCTCCAGCCCCGCCGCAAGCGGGGCTTTTTTTGCTTTTGTGACTCGGGGCACACTAAGCCGCCCGGGCAGAATGCCTTTCGCCCGGCACGCACGGGATAATGGCAAGGTGCTAGCAACGCGCGCGAGCGTTACACTAGGGAATCGTTCGCATCCATGGATCCTATGGACCTGACATCGTCTCTCCCCGCCCTCTCCCGACTCGGCCTGTGGCGCTTCACCCGGCTAAACGATGCCGGCTGGACGCTGGACGGCTGCGAGCCGGGTCCGGGCGCGGATGCCCATCCGCTGCTGCGGCTGTTTGGCAACGCCGCGTTTGGCGCCTTGCTGGACGCCACGCGGCGCGAGCAGTTGCACCAGCAGGTGCGACAACAGCTGGCCGAGCGCGGCCACTATCAGGTGCAGCACCGCCTGGCGACCGCCCATGGCGATATCAGCCTGCTGGAGTTCGGCGAGCCCGCCGATGACCAGGCCCAACGGCTGCACGGCTACCTGCTGCCGCTGGACGCGGTGACCGCCGACCTCACTGACACCGCCGAACTGTGCCGCAGCGCCCTGGAGCAGAGCGCCGAGGCCTTCCTGCTGGTGGACATCAACGGTCGCGTGGTGTTCTCGAACCCCCGCTTCGAAGCCATCACCCAGTACAGCCCGAGCGAACTGCAAGGACGCTCGCTGGACGAATTCCCCGCCCTGGCCAGCCTGCCGGAACTGGTGCGCACGGCGCTGCGCCAGAAGCCGGACAACGACAGCTGGCAGATCGAGTTCCGCAGCCAGCGCAAGAGCCTGGAGCCCTATTGGGGCCACATGTGGGTGTCCCGGGTCCGCAATGCGGAGGGGCAGACCACCCACCTGCTCGGCCTGTGCGAGGACGTCACCCTCAACAAGCTGAACTACCAGCGCCAGACGCAACAAACCCTGCGCGACAGCCTCTCCGGACTGGGCAATCGCCCGTATTTCATCGGGCGCCTCGAGCAGCGCCTGGCGGAAACCCCGGATGCGCCCTTCAGCCTGCTGCTGATGGATATCGACAACTTCAAGCGCATCAACGACAACCTGGGCCACGAAACCGGCGACAAGGTGCTGACCAGCCTGTCACGGCGGCTGCGCAACGCGCTGGGGCCCAAGACCTGCCTGGCGCGCTTCGCCAGCAACGAGTTCGCCGCCCTGCTCGACGCCAGCGATCTGCAGGACGCCGAGGAGGTCGCCCAGCAGCTGCTGCACCTGCTCAGCCGCCCGCTGTTCGTGGCCAACCAGTTGATCAACGTCACCGCCTCCATCGGTCTGGTACGCAGCCCGGAGCACGCCAAGCATGCCCAGACGCTGATGCAGTACGCCGGCCTGGCACTGCACAAGGCCAAGACCAGCGGCAAGAACCGCTGGCAGGCATTCACCCCCGCGCTGGACGCCGAAGCCCACCGCCGCCAGTTCATCGAGCACAACCTGCGCCACGCCATCGAGCGAAACGAGCTGCTGCTGTATTACCAGCCCAAGCTGTGCCTGAAGACCGACCGCCTGACCGGTCTGGAAGCCCTGCTGCGCTGGCAGCACCCCACCGAAGGCATGTTCCCGCCGGATGCCTTCATCGGCCTGGCCGAGGAAACCGGGCTGATCGTGCCGATCGGCAAATGGGTGGTGCGCGAGGCCTGCCGCATGCTGCATCGCCTGGACGCCGCCGGCATGGGTGAGGTGCGCATCGCCATCAACCTCTCGCCCCGCCAGTTCCACGACACCGAGCTGGTCAACGCGCTGCGCGACATTCTCGTGCAGGAGAAGGTCGAGGCCTCGCGCCTCGAGCTGGAACTGACCGAGAGCCTGCTGCTGGACGCCAGCCAGGCCAACCACCAGCAACTGCATCAGCTCAAGGCGCTGGGCTTCACCCTGGCCATGGACGACTTCGGCACCGGCTATTCCTCGCTCAGCTACCTGAAGAAGTTCCCGCTGGACACCATCAAGATCGACCGCAGCTTCGTGAAGGACATTCCGGCCAACCAGGACGATATGGAGATCACCGCCGCGGTGATCGCCATGGCCCACAAGCTGCGCCTGCGCGTGGTGGCCGAAGGCATCGAGACCCAGGAACAGCTGAGCTTCCTGCGCCGGCAGCGCTGCGACACCGGCCAGGGCTACCTGTTCGACCGTCCCATCGACGGCCGCGAGCTGCTGGAGCGCCTGCGCAGTTACACCGTGAACGCCTGAATCGCGGACAAGTCCGCCCCCACAAAACAACCCGCACTTTCAGGCAAGGCCTGCACGGCTCTGGCTAACTCGCCGCCTGGCGTTGCGCCCGCCACTGCTCGAGCGCCACCCGCTCGTCACGGATCAGCCAGCCGTCCTGCGCCGCGAAGCTCTCCGACAGCCAAAGGTCGCGCGTGTCCACTGGCTGCAGCCGGCCGTTGCGCAGGCTGTGCAGTTCGCCGTGGCGCGGCTCCAGCAGGTAGATATCCGGGCGGTCGTGGTCCAGGCGGGCCACCAGGCGGTCGCCTTCCAGGCATTCGTCCACGTGGTAGAGGCTCGGCCGCTGGCAATCGTCCGGCAGCTTCAGGCGCAGGTCGTAGACCAGCTGCAGCGAGGCGGTGGGCTGATGAACGTAGGCGCGGGGTTCGCCCGCCAGGCACAGCGCACCGCAACGCACCGGCGTGTCGCCCCCGCCGAGCGCCTGCAGGTTGAAATGGCTGTTGGCCAGGTAACGCAGACTGTCACGGTAGGGCGTGGGCAGCCAGGCATCGGCGAAACGCCCGGGCAGCCAGCCGTCGGCGTGCTCGATCAGGCATTCCTCGGCGATTTCCTGCATGGCGGTGAACAGCGGCAGGCCCAGCTCGTGGGCCGGCACGTAGCCGGAAATCAGCTTGAGCACGTCATCCTGGCGATCCGCGCGCTGCTGGCGCACCAGGATCCAGTAATCGCGACCCTGCCAGTGCAGGGTCAGGCGTACCGAAACACCAAGATTGGCCAGTTCGACGCTGAAACAGTGCGGATCGTCGATGGCCACCGGCCGCCGGCGGGCCAGCATCTGGCTGAAATTGAGCGGCAGGCCGAGGCTCTGGTAACGCAACCCCTCGCGGCTGGCGTCGACCCGCAGCGGCAGGGTCTTGAAGTCACCGGGAAGTTTGCTGAGCAGGGTTCGCGGCATGGTGCCTCCTTGCGGGGAAGCGGCCGCGGTCGCGGCCTTAGCGGATGGAACGGATGACGGCGGCAGCCGTCGCGACGTTGTGGGCCAGGTGCAGCGGGTTGATGGTGCCGACAATGGCGCTGCACACCCCAGGGTGGCCGAACAGCAGTTCGAAGCTGGCACGCACGGGATCCGTCCCCGGCGCCAGGCAGACATGGCCGCTGGCCAGGGCCTTCTTGATGAGGATGCCCTTGGCGTGACTGGCAGCGTAGTCCAGCACCGGTTTTTCGGCCTGCTCGTTGAGGTTGTAGGTGACCATCGCGCAATCGCCACGCTCCAGCCCCAGCAGCCCGCCTTCCACGGTCTTGCCGGAGAGGCCGAAGGCGCCGATCTTGCCCTCGTGCTTGAGCTCGGCCAGCGTCTCGTAGACCCCGCTGTCGCGCAGGATGGCCACGTCGTTGCCGTCCGAATGCACCAGCACCAGATCGATATGCTCGGTTTCCAGGCGCCGGAGGCTGCGCTCCACCGACAGCCGGGTATGCGCCGGCGAGAAATCAAAGCGCGACTGGCCGTTCTCGAACTCCTCGCCCACCTTGCTGACGATCACCCACTGGTCGCGCTGGCCGCGCAGCAGCGGTCCGAGGCGTTGCTCGCTGGTGCCGTAGGCCGGCGCGGTGTCGATCAGGTTGATGCCCAGCTCGCGGGCCAGGGCCAGCAGTTGCCGCGCCTCGGCGTCGTCGGGAATGCGAAAACCGCTGGGGTATTTCACGCCCTGGTCGCGGCCCAGCTTCACGGTACCCAGCCCCAGCGGCGAAACCAGGAGGCCGGTGCTGCCCAGCGGGCGATGCAGGTCATGCAGCCGCTTGAGGTCGGTCATGGCAGCAGTTCCTCCCACACCGGACGGGCCACCGCCGGACGCGGCAGCGCCGAAACGGTGGGCTGCGCCGACGGACGAATGCCGTCACGCTCCAGGCTGGCAAATACCCGGTCGGCCAGATCCGGCGCCAGGGCCAGCTTGGTCGGCCAGCCAACCAGCAGGCGGCCCTGCTCGGCCAGGAAGGCGTTGTCCGGGCGCACCAGCCCGGATTGCGCCGGCTCGGCGCGCGACACACGCAAGGTGGCCCAGCGCAGCGCGCTCTGGTCCACCCAGGGCAGCAGGTCGGCGATTTCCTTGCGCGCCGCAGCAATCTGCGCGGCCTCGTCGCGGGCCACGCCGTCGGCCTCGGCCAGGTCGCCGCCCAGGTACCAGACCCACTGGCCGTCGGCGGCGGGGTGCGTGGTGATGGTGACGCGCGGCTTGGGTCCGCCGCCCAGGCAGTGGGCGTAGATCGGCTTCAGGTTCGGGCCCTTGACCAGCACCATGTGCAGCGGGCGCAGCTGCTGCTTCGGCTGCTCCAGGCCGAGCGCCGCGAGCAGCGCGGCGTTGCCTTCGCCGGCACTGAGCACGATGCGCTGGGCACGCACCTCGCGACCGTCGATCCGCAGGCCGACCAGCTCGCCGTTTTCCCGCAGGGGCTCGATGATCTCGGCGGCCAGCAGGCCGTCGCCGGCCAGTTCGGCCAGGCGGGCGATCAGGCTGGGCACGTCCAGCACCAGCTCGGCCAGCCGGTAGACCTTGCCCTTGAACTGCGGATGCTGCAGCGCCGGCGGCAGCTGCGCGCCCTTCACCGCATCCACGCGCCCGCGCATGGCCTTGCTGGCGAAGAAGCTGGTCAGGTTGCCGGCCAGGCTGCCGGGCGACCACAGGTAATGGGCGTCGGAGAGCAGACGCACACCGGAAAGGTCCAGCTCGCCCTCGCCGAGCAGCGCCTTGCGCCAGCGCGCCGGCATGTCGGCGATGGCCTCGGAGGAGCCGGTCAACGCCCCGTGCAGGGCGTACTTGGTGCCGCCATGGATGATGCCCTGCGACTTGACGCTCTGCCCGCCGCCCAGCCGGTCGGCTTCCACCAGCAGGGTGGCGTAGCCGGCGCGGCGCAGCCGGGCATTCAGCCACAGGCCGGCGATGCCGCCACCCACGATCAGGACATCGGTACTCAGCGCTTGGGACATGGACACGGGCTCGTGGTTGAAACGGGGCCGGCAGTATAAACCGTGCCGGCTTCCGCCGGCGCAACCGGCGAACCGGCACGCCGCGCTCACGCCCCGGCGACAGGCTTTGTTAAGCTGCGCGCCCATGAACCGACTCATCTACACCCTGCTGCTTCACCTGGGCCTGCCGCTGGTGGGCATTCGTCTGCTGGTGCGCGCCCGCAAGGCCCCGGCCTATGCCCGGCGCACCGGCGAGCGCTTCGCCCTCGGCCTGCCGGCCTTCCGGCCCGGCGGTATCTGGGTGCATGCCGTTTCCGTCGGCGAAAGCATCGCCGCCGCGCCGATGATCCGCGCACTGATGGCCCGCCATCCCGACCTGCCGATCACCGTGACCTGCATGACGCCAACCGGCTCGGAGCGCATCCGCGCCCTGTTTGGCGACCAGGTGCAGCACTGCTATCTGCCCTACGACCTGCCCTGGGCGGCCGCGCGCTTCCTGAATCGCCTGCAGCCCAGGCTGGCGGTGGTGATGGAAACCGAGCTGTGGCCCAACCATATCCACCAGTGCGCCCGGCGCGGCATTCCGGTGGTGCTCGCCAACGCGCGGCTGTCGGAGCGCTCGGCGCGGGGCTATGCACGCTTCAGGAAGCTGACCGCGCCGATGCTCGCCGAGCTGGACTGGCTGGCCGTGCAGACCGAGGCGGAGGCCGAACGCTTCCGCCAGTTGGGCGCCCGCGCGGAGCGGGTGAGTGTCACCGGTTCGATCAAGTTCGACCTGCGCATCGATCCGGCCCTGGTGGAACGCGCTGCCGCGCAACGCGCCCAGTGGGGCGCCGGCCAACGCCCGGTGTGGATCGCCGCCAGCACCCACGGCGGCGAGGACGAGGTGATCCTGGCGGCCCACCGCAAGCTGCTGGAACGTCATCCCGACGCCCTGCTCATCCTGGTGCCGCGTCATCCGGAACGCTTTGCGGATGTCTTCGCGCTGTGCCGCCAGCAAGGTTTTGCCACCTGCCGGCGTTCGGGCAACGAGCCGGTGACCGCCGAGCACAGCGTGCTGCTCGGGGACACCATGGGTGAGCTGCTGTTCCTCTATGCGCTGGCCGACGTGACCTTCGTCGGCGGCAGCCTGGTGGCCAATGGCGGCCACAACCTGCTGGAGCCGGCCGCCCTCGGCAAGCCGGTGCTGAGCGGCCCGCACCTGTTCAACTTCCTGGAAATCTCCCAGCAGCTGCGCGCCGCCGGTGCGCTAGGCGAGGTGGCGGATGCCGCCGGCCTGGCCCTGGAAATCAGCACTCTGTTCGAGCAGCCTGAAAAGGCCCAAACCATGCGCGAAGGCGGCCTCGGCGTGCTGCGGGCCAACCAGGGGGCGCTGGAGCGTTTGCTCGACGGGCTGGACCAGCGACTCGACAAGCACTGATCGGCGGCGCCCGTTGGCGCAGGGTGGGCAACGCCGCGCCTTCACGGCGGCCAAGGCGATGCCTTGACCGCCTTACGGGACAGGTGCCGGGTTCACTCTCCGCGCCAGCCGGCTTAGGCTGTCCATTACAGAGCTCATGAGGTACCGCGCCATGCCTGCCCACTCCCTCTCCATGCCCACGCCCGATCAGGCCCTGCCCGGTCGCTCCACGCCTATGCCGGTGCCGGAACGCCACCGGGTGCTGGGCCATCCTCTGCGCGGTCCGTTTCCGGCTGGCCTGCAGCAGGCCGTGTTCGGCATGGGCTGCT
Organism: Pseudomonas sp. RL; assembly: GCF_000647775.1. Lineage (NCBI taxonomy): Bacteria > Pseudomonadati > Pseudomonadota > Gammaproteobacteria > Pseudomonadales > Pseudomonadaceae > Pseudomonas > Pseudomonas sp. RL. Next base: position 22,913 of record NZ_JBOY01000044.1, read on the forward strand.
TCTGGGGCGCCGAGCGGCGCTTCTGGCAGCTACCCGGCGTCTGGACCACCGCCGTGGGCTATGCCGGCGGCCTGACGCCCAACCCCACCTACGAGGAAGTGTGCAGTGGCCTGACCGGTCATGCCGAGGTGGTGCTGGTGGTGTTCGATCCGCAACAGGTCGACTACGACACCCTCTTGCGGGTGTTCTGGGAATCCCACGATCCGACCCAGGGCTTAGGAGGATCGTCAAGAGTAAATCTATGCTAGGAATCCTATCGCTAGGGCGCCTCAGCATAGCTATCGCGCCGGCCAGACGATCTACGTGAAAGCATGGCAGCCATGATGCCGCCATATCGGCCGCAGCCCAGCCCCCTTATACAGAGGCTCCTATGAAAACCGAAAAAATAGTTCTAGCAGGCGGTTGCTTTTGGTGTCTTGAACCGGTCTTCAAGAGAGTCAAAGGCGTTCAGTCTGTGATATGTGGCTACACGGGGGGAACCCTAAACGCACCAACATATGATGATGTATGCACTGGCAAAACAGGCCATGCCGAAGCAATAAAGGTTGAGTTTGACAGCAGCGAAATTAGCCTATCCGAATTGCTTGATATTTTCTTTACAATACATGACCCAACCACTCTAAACAGGCAAGGCGCAGATATTGGAACCCAATATCGATCCGCCATATTTTATGATAGCGACGAACAGCTAGGAACCGCGAAAAACGCAATACTAGAAACCGAAAAAAATGGCCCATGGAAAAAACCAACGGTAACCACCCTAGAGAGGTTAACTGACTTTTTCGACGCCGAGGAGTACCACCAAGATTTCTTCACAAAGAACCCAAGCAACAGATACTGCCAGATATCAGTTGCACCAAAGCTCGCAAAGCTGGAAAACATAATAAACAACAAAAAGTAAAGCATGACTAGCACTACATAAACTTATGGCAAGCCTTTTTGTCGAAACCAGCTTCAGTTATTTATTATGCCCCCGACAAGAGGTCATTTATTTTAAGTCCCAAAGCCAGGCCTATCGGAAGCTCGTCGAATCAAGAAGGGAAAAACCCGATTTCCGCGATCCAGCAGAACAATAAAAAATACGACCTTTACCCTAAAGCCAGTTGGTCGAGCGCGCGAGGGTGCTGGAGAGAAATTCAGAGGTTGCGGAGTGGCAAGGTGTCACAATACTAGCCGCGGTGTTTTTTAGTGCTTAGCTTTACCAAGAGGTCAAAGTTACCGGCGCTGTCGCCAAAGCCCTGTAATAAATGGCGATCATCGTCAGTACCCTGCTGGTCACAGAGTAGCGATTCAGTCATATCGCTTCCAGCGCCATGCGCATCCAATTCGGCATTTTGCAAGCCGCCAACTTGACTAGGTCTTCTGGCTTTAGTGCCTTTCTAATCGCCGCAATGCATTCTGGAGTAGATCCGTCTTTACCTAGATAGTATAGAGCACTTATAGCCATCCCCACCTCAGTCCCTGGGTGCTGCATAACCATTGGCGCCGCATGTATCAGCCGCACTTCAGCTTTGCCTATAAATACAGATCGGCTAGCGCCATTTATGTAGTAAATTGGGATGAGCGGCATCTGGGTGCTGAGCCCAAACCTCCTGACGGCATTCACACCATGGATCTGCAAAGACAGATGCTTCTGTGTGGCGATGAGGCTAATCAATTTCCAGAGATTGGGACGAGCGTTAGCAATGTAACGTCCGGGTTTTGGGCGCATATAGATCCCGCGATACAATCGTTCGAGCTCGCCCCGGTTGACCAATCGAGCTATCGCTTTGGATACGGCGTTTTTCGTTCCAAACCCTGTGAAGCGGCTTATGCTGAAAGGCTGCCCTTTAGGTAGACGCTTAATCCTTTGCGCAATCCGGGCGGATACCGACTGGGATTTATAAGTACTGAGCATCGTAACTTTCTAGCCTATGGCGTGAAATCTAATGTGGAGCTGAATAGCGGCTGATGGAACGCAATCACCCTTCGCCGATACTCATCATCTTGATCATCGCCTACCAGACACTCTTCGAGGCGTCCAAGTGAGATAATCTGATCGGCTGACGGGTAATGCCTAAGCAAGCTTTTCGCATAGCTACGGATATCATCAGGTAGTTCTTTGTTACGAGATAGCTCTCGGAGAAAGGCTTCGACCTTGATGACAGTCCGCGTTCTTTCATATGGAAGGGTCAATGCGGCTACCTCCTGAATCAATTATCCCCACCGATGGGGCTAGAGAAATAAACCGTGCGTTTGCTCTCTGTCCGATCCGCGAATTGACATGGCAGTTCATGGATCCTCAACCCAAAAGTCAGCTCTTCATCAGTAGTTGTCTCTGCTGACCAGTCCAAAATCTTCAGGAGCAAATGGCAGATCTTCATCAAACATGCCATTGACCATGCGCTCCCGACGCAACCCACTCAGCACTCTAAAAAAACAAGGCTCGCAAAGATGTACCCGATAGTGTTCCCCGTCATGTTGAGAGCCATAACTCCACCGAGCTTCAAGCTTGCCGTACTGGAGGCCGTAGCCGAGAATGCGCGTTTTAGATCGACAAACATCACAAATTAAATCCTGAGCTACATCGACCAATGCCTGCGATTTTATTTCCATTCTCACCTCACGGGTATGTCCACGCAGCACTGCCGGTTATGTAATCATGCACACCCGCATCACCTAATCAGATTCAGCTGGCTGAGCATCAGAAACAATCCTGTAGCCGCTACCCTAGAAGAATCCGACCTGATAAGCGAACTTAACTATAAAGTAATCTAGCGAAATGCTCGCACCTCTATGGTTACCGCTTGGATGTACAGACGGGGCAGATCCCATGGCTAGCCACTAATTTTCAGCGCACTGCAAATCTAATTCGGCTGAGAACAAAACTTTGATCAAGGCTAATTCCTCTAAGTTACGCTGTGGGTGCAGGGAGTAGCGGACGTTATTTTCCACCTTATATACCAAGCCTCTAGTTCCCTTGTTGTCCTGCACGAGGTGCGCTTCTCTCAGGGGTTCCATTAGCCACCTCGCCTGCCCGTTGAGGTGTGCAGGCGTTACGATCTGTACTTGCTCGACCCATGCGCGTTTTGACTGGCTTCTTATAACGCTCTCCAAGTCATGGATGTGCTGGAGCAGTAGTGTGCTGGCGGCCACCTCGCCCCCGTCCAGTCTGGCGATTTGCACGTAGAACCATGGCGATTGAAGATCCTGTTCGACAGCCGTCCACAGCTGAGCCGGTGAATACTCGAACGGCCGATCCAGGCGCACCTCGGTATGGCGATAGGTAATGAACATGGCAGAGCCTCTGAAATGAACCCTATAGATTGTAGCTCTATAGTGTTCATGCAGGCTTCATCGTTCCTTTTGCGGACTTGGCAAAATGGAACTGAATACGGCGTTCGGGCTCGCACTCAAGCAGCTACGTAAGCATCGAAAACTGACTCAGGAGGACTTCACGGCGGTCAGCAGTCGAACCTACCTGAGCACTCTAGAGAGAGGGCAGAAGGGCCCCACGATCCAGAAGCTTGAGCAACTGGCAGGTGTGCTTGGTGTTCATCCCGCTACCCTATTGATTGCCGCTTACCTCGCCAAGGATCCTCACCGAGACAGTCAAGAGCTAATCGCCCGTTTGAGCGACGAGTTGCAAGCTCTTGGTCTAACCGACCAATACTGAGCCTCAGCGATTTCACTCGCCTGCCCGCTACGAATGCCCCGAAAGAATTTTGTGCTGTCCATTTCGGGTGACTTGCAGGCAGCGTTAGCCCCTTTCGCTGGATCAGTAAACACGATGGTTACGAGAGACGTGGATGTAGGCCAAGAGTTGATCTTAGACAATTAAGTCAGTCTCGCTGACCAACGTGGTCTGCAGTCTGTAGCTTACTGGTCTGGCTCACATGAGCCATGTGAGCGGTCTTGCCCTCCGCAAAAATAAATAAGTCCGTCTCGCCTCAAGCAGAAGCGAGCGAAGGCCCGTAGGATGATGAGACATTTCAAATTAGCGATAATGGCCTACCGCTACCAAGGAATGCGTAGACCATGGCACGAAAAACCACCTCTGTTACACCTCCGCAGCCGAAGCTGAGACTGACATCTCAAGAGATCGACCGTGGCCTTGCTCGGCTATCTGAACGAATTGCAGAGCTTCGCGCTTTTGACCTCAATACCGTCCGGGATGGGAATACACCCGAGCTGAAGGCTTTGGAGGTTGCCATCAAGGATAGTCTGACCAGATGCTTCGGGGAGGACACCAGCGCCTATCGTACCTACGCCGCCGCCACCGACCTCACGTATTACCCGATGATGATCAGTAGCGGACAGCGGATCGATTACTACTCGCCAATTCAACGCCGAGTGCTGAGCTCTATTGCTTTGCTTGAGCAAGCACAGAAAAGCTTGAAGGAGGACTTGGCAGATCTCCCAGAATCGGAGGGCGTCGAGACCGACTCGGCCCATGAAAATAAAGCTGCCCACTCAGATCGAGTATTTTTGGTTCACGGCCATGACGAGGGAGCTAGAGAGTCGGTGGCTCGATTCCTTGAGAAACTCGGTCTTGAGCCAGTCATTCTCCATGAACAGGCAAATCGTGGGCGCACCGTAATCGAGAAGATTGAAGGACACCGAGACGTAGGATTTGCAGTGGTGCTGCTCACGCCTGACGACGAAGGCTGCGTAAAGGGCGGACAATTGGAGCCACGTGCCAGGCAAAACGTCCTGTTGGAGCTTGGCTATTTTCTTGGCTACCTAGGTCGTGATCGAGTCTGTGCACTGAATCGTGGCCAGGTTGAAATTCCAAGCGACTTCGCAGGCGTGGTCTGGACCTCGATGAATGACGAAGGTTGGAAGCAAGCCTTGAGCCGGGAGCTTCAGGACGCTGGGTACGAAATTGATTGGAACAAGGTGATGCGCAGCTAGGCAGGCGAGACTAAAGCCCTGCCCTAATCCTTACTGACAAAGGTGACCGGGGAGGTAGTCTACGATGGTTGGCTCCGAGATTTTGTTGGCAAATTGCCTCCCCTTGGAGACACGTGAGAGCCCGACCCGGAAGCGGGCTTTTTCGTATCTGCCAGTAGATGCGAAATTGCACTGACTTGACCACCGAATTGCATTCCAGCTTACCAGGCAATTGCATTCGTATTGACCACCCGATTGCATGCGGCTTGACCAATACACGCCGTAGTGACGACCGGCCGAAGTTGACCGATTCTGTTGAAAAACTAAGTTCTGCGGCAGCCAGCTGGTCAGCGGTGCCTG
>NZ_JBOY01000045.1:0-8837 GCF_000647775.1 Pseudomonas sp. RL
CGCGCCGAGGCCTGGCGGCCGTGGCGGGCGTATGCGGCGGTTTATCTGTGGGAGCGGTATGCGGGCGGTGGCTAAGGAAACTCCGCAAGGCCGCCCACCAGCGCAGCCAGTAAGCGGGCATCCTGCAGCGCATGGTGGGGTGGCTCATAGCCCAGATCATCGAACTCGATATCGCTGCTGATCCGCCCCGCCGTCACCCCGTCCGGCAAGCCTTCGGGGCCGGCCAGCCATACCAGTAATGGCCAGTCCCACATCACCGCATCACTGACGATCTCGACCGGCCCGAGCGCCAGCAGGAACGCCCGCAGCTCGGTTCGCGCCTGATCCACAGTACGTCCGTGGACATTCAGATCCAACTGCGGCAAGACGATCTCGCGCACGAAGTCCGAGCACTCGGCCTCGACCCAGTGGTCGGTGAGTTCGACATAGAACTCAGGGCCGCCAGGGACGACCAGGGCCAGGCTGATCAGCTTGTAGGTGTAGGGATTGAGGTCGGTGAATTCGGTGTCGAGGTAGGCGCGATGCATTCCGGCTCCGGCAGCGGTTGTACAAACCTAAAGGTCAACAACGTGGTTCTTGGCCGCCGGCGCGGTGCGCACGGCGGCCGGGAAAGCGCCGACCGCCCTACATGGCTGGCCTATTCAGCAATAATGCTCCACCCCAAAAAACCGCCCAGCGATCATCTCGCCGGTTTCTTCCGGCGCAATACCTTCCGGCGCCAATCGCACCGCCAGGCAATGCGGCTCGGCCCCCAGACTCACCCAATGCGCCACGCCCTTGGGCACGCTCAGCAGATCGCCGCGCTCGCCGAGGAAGGCAAACACTTCGTTGCCGATATGCAGGCTGACCAGTGCGCGACCACCGAGGAACAGCCAGGCCTGTTCGGCGGCCAGGGTCTGTTCGTTGGCGAAACGGGCGTTGAGTTCGGCGGTCTGTTCGCTGTCCCGTTCCAGGCTGAGGATGTCCTGCACGGGCAGGTTCAGTTCGCCGGCGACGTCTTGCAGCAGTGCGCCGTAGCCGGCGCGCACCTCGGTTTCGCTGGCGCCGGGGCGTGCGTCGCCTTTGATATCGCGCTGCTGGTAGCGCACGCCCACGTCGGCCAGGGTGGCGGCGATGTCGTCGGCGTGGATGAGCATCTTGCTCGGCACTTCGGGGATGGCGACGCTGTAAACGCTCAGAACACTCATCGAACTCTCTCTTGGTAAATCAGACCGGCGGGGCGCTGTGCGGGGTTTCCTTCAGGCGCTTGGCGATGATGAAAGCGGCCAGCGCCGCGCCGGTGCTGGCAATCAGGAACGTGGGGCCGGCACCCAGGGCGCTCCAGCTGTACCCCGCATAGAGGGCACCCAGGGCGCCGCCCATACCGGACACGGTGGCATAGGAGGCCTGGCCGCGACCCAGGTGGCGGATGCCGAAGGCGCGTTGCACGAAGTGCACGGCAGCGGAATGGAAGCAACCGAAGCTGGCGGCGTGCAGCAGCTGTGCAGTCAGCAGCACGAACAGTTCCTGGGCCAGGTAACCCATCAGCAGCCAGCGCACGGCGGCGAGCAACATGCTGAACATCAGCACGCGGCGCAGCGAGAAGCGGTCGAGGATGCGCGCCATCACCATGAACACGCCGATTTCCGCCACCACACCCAGCGCCCAGATCAGGCCGATGGTGCCGCGCGGGTAGCCGAGGTTTTCCAGGTGGATGGTCAGGAAGGTGTAGTACGGGCCGTGGGACGCCTGCATCAGCACCACGCACAGGAAGAACGCCGGCACGCCGGGTTTCCACAGCAGTTTCCAGAAGCCCAGCTGCACGGTGGTGTCGCTGCTGGGGGACGGTGCGGCGTCCGGCACGCGCCAGGCGGTGGCGACGATGGCCAGCATGATCACCAGCATGGCGGCGGGGAAGCTGTCCAGGCTCAACCAGTCGAACAGCCAGCCCAGGGCCACCACCGCAACGATGAAGCCGATGCTGCCCCACAGGCGCACGCGGCTATAGAAGGTTGGGCGTTCGCGCAGGTGGGCCAGGGTGATGGCCTCGAACTGCGGCAGGATGGCGTGCCAGAAGAAGGCATGCAGGGCCATGACCATGGCCAGCCACATGAAGCTCTTGTCGAACAGGATCAGCGCGAAGGCCAGCAGCGTGCAGACCGCGCCGAGGCGCACGATCGCCAGCCGACGCCCGGTGACGTCGCCCAGCCAGCCCCACACGAAGGGCGACAGGCAGCGCATCAGCAGCGGAATGGCCGCCAGTTCACCGATGCGCGCGGGCGAGAAGCCGAGGTGGGCGAAATACAGCGAGAGAAACGGCGCGGTCGCCCCGAGCAGGGCGAAGTACGCGAAATAAAAACCGGAGAGACGCCAATACGGGAGCGCGGAATCCATAGCCTTCAGCCGAATGTGCGAGCCGGAGCCGCTTGCCCGGCTTCAGGCTCGCGGACTCAGGGTCAGAGTTGTCCCAACACTGGGGTGGAGACGCTCACCTCGGCGTTCTGGGCACGGTGGCGCAGCAGATGATCCACCAGCACCAGCGCCATCATGGCTTCGGCGATGGGCGTGGCGCGAATGCCCACGCACGGATCGTGACGGCCCTTGGTGATCACCTCGACCGGATTGCCATGCACATCGATGGAGCGACCCGGCGTAGTGATGCTGGAAGTGGGCTTGAGTGCCAGATGGGCGACGATCGGCTGGCCGCTGGAGATGCCGCCGAGGATGCCGCCGGCGTGGTTGGAGAGGAAACCCTCCGGGGTCAGTTCGTCGCGGTGCTCGGTGCCCCGCTGGGCGACGGCGGCGAAGCCGTCGCCGATCTCCACACCCTTCACCGCGTTGATGCTCATCAGCGCGTGGGCCAGCTCGGCGTCCAGGCGGTCGAAGATCGGCTCACCCCAGCCCGGCGGCACGCCCTCGGCGACCACGGTTATCCTGGCGCCCACGGAATCCTGGTCGCGGCGCAGCTGGTCCATGTAGGCCTCCAGCTCCGGCACCTTGTCCGGGTCCGGGCAGAAGAAGGCGTTCTGCTCCACCGCGTCCCAGGTCTTGAAGGGAATTTCGATCGGGCCGAGCTGGCTCATGTAGCCACGCACCTGAACACCCAGCTTGGCCAGGACCTTCTTGGCGATGGCGCCGGCAGCCACGCGCATGGCGGTCTCGCGGGCCGAGCTGCGGCCGCCGCCCCGGTAGTCGCGGATGCCGTACTTGTGGTGGTAGGTGTAATCGGCGTGGGCCGGGCGGAACAGGTCCTGGATGGCCGAGTAGTCCTTGGACTTCTGGTCGGTGTTGCGGATCAGCAGGCCGATCGGGCAGCCGGTGGTCTTGCCTTCGAACACGCCGGAGAGGATCTCGACTTCGTCGGCTTCCTGACGCTGGGTGGTGTGGCGGCTGGTGCCCGGCTTGCGGCGATCCAGGTCGCGCTGCAGGTCGTCCAGCGACAGCTCCAGCCCCGGCGGGCAGCCATCGACAATAGCCACCAGGGCCGGGCCATGGCTCTCGCCGGCGGTGGTAACGGTAAACAGCTTGCCGAAGGTATTGCCGGACATCCTGATGCTCCGCGATCAGCCTCTGGAAAAGGCCGGCAGTATACCCGAGAGCCCGCCTGCGAGGCTGCCCGTTGCGGACTGCCAACTCCATCGGGTTCTGCAAAAAAACCACTGCAGATTGCCGACCTTCTGCCGATAACTGCGGTGCAGATAGTCTGTGGGCCTTCCGATGACCGACACACACACTCCCGAACAACCCGAACAGCAGGCGGCCGCTCCGGCCGAGCCGGACGCGCAGGCGCCCCAGGGCCATCCCTGGGAACTGCTGGCGCCCGAGCCCTACTGTCTGCTGCGCCTGTATCCGCAGCCTTTCGACCGGGCCACCGGCGCGCGGCCGCTGCGCTTTGCGCAGTTTTCGCGCATTGAGCGCCACAGCCAGAAGGAAAGCCTGCTGCGCCTGAGCGTCGAGCTGCCCGGCCAGTCGCTGAAGAAGGACCAGAACCGCCTGGATGTCTGGCTGGATCACCAGCAGAAGGAAATGCGCTTCGAGCCGCTGCAGATCGACCCGCCGAACCGTGGCCTGGGACGTTTCCTGCTGGCCCAGGCCATCGAGTGGGCGCAGCAGAAGTGGTCGCACTACGCGGTGAAGTCCGGCGACCTGCCCTATCGCAACATGCTCAGCGAGGACGCCCGCCTGCGCCGCGACCATGCGCTGCGCCAGCAGGGTTTCGAGGTGCTGTACCCGGACGAGGGCCAACTGCGCGCCACCTACGGGGCCAAGCGGGTCAGCGAGCTGGAGGCCGAGTGGAACCCGGACAAGGTCCAGGTGCTCGACGAGCTGGATTGCGCCGCCATGCTGGAACAGGCGGACACCCAGCTGCGCGATCAGGAAGCGCTGATCCGCAAGCACGAGGAACGCATCACCTGGCTCAAGCGCGAAGACAGCGGCCTGCGCTTCACCGTCACCTGCCTGGTGGCGTTCGCGCTGTTCCAGGCGGGGCTGCTGATCTGGATTGCCACGCGGTAAGCGGTGCCCTGTAGGGCGGACAGCGCTTCACCTGTCCGCCGTCGCGTACCCCGCCGCAACGCCCGGCCAACCGCCGCCTGGCGGACAAAAAACAACGTTGTCCGCCCTACGCTGCAGTCCCGCCTATGGCTGGTCAACTGCCGGTACATCGCCGGCCTCGCGGTGAGCGGTGCCCGGGCTCAGCGGTAGGGCGGACAGCGCTTCACCTGTCCGCCGTCGCGTGCCCCGCCGCAACGCCCGGGCCAGCTGCCGCCTGGCGGACAAAAACAACGTTGTCCGCCCTACGCTGCAGTCCCGCCTACGGTTGGGTCAGCTGCCGATACAGCTGCGGCAAGCGGAACGGCAGCTGTTTCGGGTCGTGGATCAGCGTGAAGCCGTTCACCCCGAACATGTACGGCAGGTAGTCACCAGCCTCGCGGTCGATGGTGATGCAGAACGGCAGCAGGCCCAGGCGCCGCGCTTCGATCACCGCCTGGCGGGTATCTTCCACGCCATAGCGGCCCTCATACAGATCCAGATCGTTCGGCTTGCCGTCGGTGACCAGCAGCAGCAGCTTGCGCTTCTGCGGCCGCGCCGCCAGCGTGCGGCTGGCCTGGCGGATCGCCGCCCCCATGCGCGTGTAGTATCCGGGACGCAGCGCCTGGATGCGCCCACGGGTGGTGTCGTCGTAGCGCTGGCGGAAGGTCTTCAATTCCTGCAGGCGTACCTGGTTGCGGCGCAGCGAGGAGAAGCCGTACAGGGCGAACGGGTCGCCCACCGCGCTGAGCGCCTCGCCGAACAGCAGCAGGCTATCGACGATCAGGTCGATGACCCGGTGTTCGTCGTCCAGGTGCGCGTCGGTGGACATGGACAGGTCGGCCAGCAGCAGGCAGGCCAGGTCGCGGCGGCTCTGGCGCATGTCCATGAACAGGCCGCGCTCGACGCACTGGCCGTGCACGCGCTCGACGTGGAAATCCAGCCAGGCCTGCAGGTCCAGTTCGCTGCCCTGGGGTTGCTGGCGCAGCCACTGGCGGTCGTTGCGCAGGTGCTCGAACTGCCGGCGCAGGCGGCGCGCCAGCGGCGCCAGGTGCAGCGGCAGGCTCTTCGGCTCGGCGTCGCGCGGCAGCATCGGCTGCAGCAGCACGTAATCCTCGACCAGCGCCTGCTTGCGGTAGTCCCACTCGGGCAGGCGGATGCCCTCGCCGAACGGCACGTCGTCGTTTTCGGCGGAGGGCAGGTCAAGGTCGAGCTTCAGCCCACCGCCCTTGCTGGAGCGCTTGCGCGACACCGACAGGTGATCCAGATCGTCGGCCACGCGGGCGGCGTCCAGGTCTTCGGTGTCGTCGCCGCAGCGGTCCAGGTCGACGTGCTCGGACCAGCTGAACAGGTTCTCCAGGCGAAACAGCAGCAGGCCACCCTTGCCGGTGTTTTCCTCGACCCGCTCGGCACGCTTGCGCGGCGCCTTGCCTTCCTCGCTCGGCGGCTTCAGGCCGACGCCTTCTTCCTCCTCGCTGTCCTCCAGGCTCGCGGCCTGCGGGTCGTCCAGGCGCTGCGGCGGATACAGCCACAACGGCAACGGCCAGGGCGAGCGCTCGCTGCGCGGGAATTTATCCACACTGCCGGGCTGGCGCAGCGCCTGGCGCAGGGCGCGCTCCAGCGCCGCCTCCTCGGCAGGCATCTGTTCCGGGGCGGGGCGCAGCGGCAACAAGGCTTCCACCAGGCGCTGGTAGCGCTTGCGCAGGGCCGGGTAGCGTTCCAGCAGTTCGGCGGTCCAGCGCTGATTGTCGCGACCCCAGTGGCGCATCGGTCCGGCGTGGGCGGCCAGCAGCGCCAGCCAGCGGTACAACTCGCGGTTCAGCGCCACATCCGGGAACACCGCCAGGCTGGCCGGCAGGCGCAGGTTGCCGGGGTCGCACCAGGCCACGGGGGCCTGCTGGCAGGTGCCGGCCACCTGTTGCAGCAGGCTGCGGCGCAGCAGCAGTTCGCGGGCGCTGGCGGCCGCCAGCTCGACACCGCTGGCCCCACCCAAGGCGCGGAACAGCACGGCCAGCGAGCGCTGCATGTCGGCCAGTTCCACCCGGGCTTCGGGGAATTCCGGGCTGGCACGCCGCGTGATGAAACGGTGCCAGATGCCGCCGACCCACTCTTCGACTTCAACGCTGAAGGCCATGACAGAATCCTCTTGTGTTGCTTGACGAGGCGAACGATCGCCCCTGAAACGCCACAGGGCGGCCCGCTGTTCCAGCCGGGCCGCCCTGCCTTACCTCAACGCGTCACTCAGGCCGTGGCCGGAGCCTGTACCGTGGCCTCGGCCCGCTGGCGGAAGCTCAGCAGGTAGCAGGCCAGGCCGACCAGGAACATCACACCGGCGACCAGACGCAGCCAGAAGAACACGGCCAGTTGGTCCATGGTGTTCATGAACGACATGGCGGCGCCGTCTGCAGGCATGCGCTGCAGCCAGACCTGCACCACGCCGGCGGCGGTCAGCAGCAGGGTGATCAGCAGCATGGCGCTGGTCATCAGCCAGAAGCCCCACAGCTCGACACTCTGCGCACGAGCGCTGGGTGCCTCGCCCAGGCCACGCAGGCGCGGCATGGCGTAGGACATCAGGGTCATGACGATCATCGCGTAGGCGCCGTAGAAGGCCAGGTGGCCGTGGGCGGCGGTGAGCTGGGTGCCGTGGGTGTAGTAGTTCACCGGAGCCAGGGTGTGCATGAAGCCCCACACGCCCGCGCCGAGGAACGCCGTCACCGTGGTGCCGATGGCCCAGTAGGAAGCAGCCTTGTTCGGGTGCTGGCGACGACGGCGATTCACCATGTTGAAGGCGAACAGCACCATGGCGAAGAACGGCAGCGGTTCCAGGGCCGAGAAGATCGAACCCAGCCACAGCCACACACCCGGTGCGCCGATCCAGAAGTAGTGGTGACCCGTGCCAAGGATGCCGGTGATCAGAGCCATGGCGATGATCACGTACAGCCACTTCTCGATGACTTCGCGGTCCACGCCGGTGATCTTGATCAGCACGAAGGCCAGCATCGAGCCCATGATCAGTTCCCACACGCCTTCCACCCACAGGTGCACCACCCACCACCAGTAGAACTTGTCACGGGTGAGGTTTTCCGGGTTGTAGAAGGAGAACAGGAACAGCACGGCCAGACCGATCAGACCGGTCATCATGACCACGTTGATGGCGGTCTTGCGGCCCTTGAGCATGGTCATGCCGATGTTGAACAGGAAGCCCAGGGCGACGATGACGATACCGATCTTGGTGATCGTCGGTTGCTCGAGGAACTCCCGTCCCATGGTCGGCAGCAGCTCGTTGCCGGTCATCTTGGCCAGGCCGGCATAGGGCACCAGCAGGTAGCCCAGGATGGTCAGCACGCCGGCGACGGCGAACACCCAGAACAGGATCATGGCCAACTTCGGGCTGTAGAGCTCGCGGTCGGACTCTTCCGGAATCAGGTAGTAGGCGGCGCCCATGAAGCCAAACAGGATCCAGACGATCAGCAGGTTGGTGTGCACCATCCGCGCCACGTTGAACGGAATGGCCGGGAACAGGAAGTCACCGATGACGTACTGGGTGGCCATGATCAGGCCGAATAGCACCTGACCCACGAACAGGATCATGGCGAACACGAAGTACGGCAGCGCAACCTTCTGCGACTGGAATTTCAAATGCGGGTTCAAGAGGTTCATGGATCAACCCTCCCTGTTCGGCGGCCAGCTGAAGGTATCGATCTTCGAAGTCCACTTGAGGAACTCCGCCATATCGTTCACTTCCTGCTCGGTGAGGTTGAACTGCGGCATCGCACGGCGACCCGGAACACCCAGCGGCTGGGCCTTCATCCAGGCATGCAGGAAGCTGTTGAAGGCTTCTTCACCCCCGCGGCGGACGAACACGTTACCCAGCTCCGGCGCGAAGTACGCACCCTCGCCCAGCAGCGTGTGGCAGCCGATGCAGTTGTTCTGCTCCCAGACCAGTTTTCCGCGCACCACCGCTTCGGTCATTTCCGACTCGTTGGTGCGCTCTGGTATTTCCTTTTCTGTGTGGTAGGTCAGGCCCAGGAACACCAGGATGAAGAAAAGACTTCCTCCAAAGTAGATGTTCCTGGCCATGCCCTTTGTGAAGGTCTCTGACATCGTGACGCCTCCTGTTGGCTTGGCATGGCCATTCTAGGAACCGCCCCTTTCGATCCTGCTTGATGGCAATCAAGAAGCCCGAATGAATTGGTCAGGCATTCGGCCAGACTGACGCCCGGTAGTCCGCCGTAGAGCCGGCGTAGGGCGGACAACGTCGTTCTTGTCCGCCAGCCCAGGCACCGGCCCGACACCGCAGCGGCGGACAGGTGAAGCGTTGTCCGCCC